>NZ_KV809439.1:0-22438 GCF_001812555.1 Micrococcus sp. HMSC067E09
CCCGTCTACACCCTCGATTGTGAAGAGCCCTATAACCCCCGGCGGTCGTTGCCCGCGGTGCCCGTAGGGTGGTGTGCATGGACTCTGACACCACGACGGCGGCCCCCGCCTCCGCCATTCGCCCTCGCGTCCAGCTGCTGGTCAAGGAGGGGTGCCACCTGTGTGCGGCCGCCGTGGAGACGGTCGCGGAGGTCTGCGGCCGGCTGGGGGAGGCCTACGAGCTCCTCGACGGCGCCGAGCACCCGGAGCTGGCCGAGCGGCACGCGGAGGAGATCCCGGTGCTGTTCGTGGACGGCGTCCAGCGCGACTTCTGGCGCGTGGACCCGGTGCGGTTGGAGCGGATGCTCACCGCCGCCTGATCACTTCACGCGCATCGTCTTCGCCCAGGCCCGCTGACGCATGTACTCGGTGGCGTCGGGCCGGTAGGCCATCACGATGCCGGCCACGCCCAGCAGGACCCACACGATCTCCAGGCCCGGCATGCCGCCGAGCAGGCTGGTGAGCATCATCAGCGCGGAGAGCGATGCCAGCACGGTGCCGACGATGCGTGCGGGGCGGGAGCCGGAGCGGATCTTGAAGGCGACCAGCAGGTACAGCACCAACGCCACCAGGGCGAAGGCGGTCATGAACCCGGGCATCAGGTCCATGGTCGTCTGCATCATCTGCTCGGCCTCGGTGCCGGTGAGGCCGGAGGCCTCCACCTGCTGACGGGTGACGTCCTCGACGAGGGCCTTGCCCTCCGGGGTCGTGAGCGCGAAGGCGCCGGCGAGCGTGGAGCCGACCATGACGACCGCGGCCGCGATGATCAGCCAGAACGCCACGGTGATGGACGTGGGCCGCACCGGCTCCTGCACCGGGCCGCCCCACGGCTGGCCGGGCTGCCCCCACGGCTGCTGAGGGCCCCACTGCTGCCCGCTCGGGCCGTTCCAGCCCGGCCCGCCCGGCGGCGGGGGAAAGGCGCCCTGCTGCGGCTGCTGCGGCTGCTGCCACTGCTGCGGCTGCTGTCCGGGAGCGCCGGGCTGCCCCTGCGGTCCGCCGTACGGGTTCTGGCCGTAGGGGTTCTGCCCGTACTCGGAGCCGGCGCGGTACTCCTGCCCGTCTCCGCCCGAGCCGTAGGAGCCTGCGTTCGCACCGCCGTACTCCTGTCCGTAGGTGGGGCGGTCCTGGTTCTCGCTCACGGCGGTGTCCTTCCGTCGGCGTCGGTCGGTCTGCGCGGTCGCGCGGCCTGTGGCCTCCCACGCTAGTGCCTGTCGGCTCTCCGCGTCTCTGACAGACTGGGGACATGAGCGTTCTGGCCACGGTGCATCTCGTCCGTCACGGTGAAGTCTTCAACCCGGACCGCGTCCTCTACGGGCGCCTGCCGGGGTTCGGCCTGTCCGACCTCGGCCTGCAGATGGCGGACGGTGTGGCCGAGTGGTTCGTGGAGCGCGCGAACCGCATTCAGCGCCAGCCGGCCATCGTGGCCGCCTCCCCGCTGCAGCGCGCGAAGCAGACCGCGGCCCCCATCGCCGCGGCGTTCGGCAAGAAGCTGGAGACCGAGCCGAACCTGATCGAGGCGGAGAACGCCTTCGAGGGCATGTCCAACGTGGCCGCCACCCTGAAGTCCACCCCGAGCCTGTGGCCGAAGCTGCGCAACCCCGCACGCCCCTCCTGGGGCGAGCCGTACATCCAGCAGGTGCAGCGCATGGTGGAGGTCGTCCAGCGCTCCCGCGACGTCGCGGTGGACACCCTGGGCCCGGGCGCCGAGGCCATCCTCGTCTCACACCAGCTGCCGATCTGGGTGACCCGCCTGGCCACCGAGGGGCGTCCGCTCATGCACGACCCGCGCCGGCGCGAGTGCACCCTCACCTCCGTGACCTCCCTGGTCTTCGAGGACGGCCGCGAGCGGCCGCGCGTGGAGTACCACGAACCCAATGCGCACCTGCTTGCCCAGGCCGCCAACCTGCCCGGCGCCTGAGGCGCTTCGCGCCCCTTCCCGACGACGGCCCCTCGCCTTCACGCCTGCCTCGCCCCGCCCGGGGCGAGGGGACGGACGCAGGTGCGGGGCCGTCGTCGTGGAGTCCGTCTTCAAGGTTCCGGTCAGGATGGGCGGGCAGACTAGACTGGTCAGAATCCCTGAGGCTGTTTTCCGCGCCTGTGACGAGGAGGTTCCTCCATGCCCGTGTCCCGTCTGACCCGTCGACGTCTGCTGGCGGGACTGGGCTTCGGCGCGGCCGCCCCGCTGCTCGTGGCGTGCGGGGGAGGAGACGACGTCCTGGCCGGCCAGGCCGGCAACGCGGACGGCAAGAACTACATCGCCGGAGACGGCTCCGTGGCCGAGTACGCACAGGCAGAGCGCTCGGAGCCGGTGGAGTTCTCCGGCGCCCTCTTCGACGGCACCGAGGTGTCCGCCGAGTCCCTGCGCGGCGCCCCCGCTGTGCTGAACTTCTGGTACGCCGCCTGCGCGCCGTGCCGCATCGAGGCCCCACACCTGGTCGCCCTCCACGGGCAGTTCGAGCCTGAGGGTGTGAGGTTCCTCGGCGTGAACGTCCGGGACACCGCCACCACGGCCCAGGCCTTCGAGCGCACCTTCGAGATCCCGTACCCCTCCATGGAGGACCTTTCCGGGGACGTGCTGCTCGCCCTCTCCGACTTCGTGCCTCCGCAGGCCGTGCCCTCCACCCTCGTGCTGGACGCCGAGGGCCGGGTCTCGGCCCGTGTGCTCGGCGCCGTCGAGGAGGGCACCCTGCGCGCCCTGCTCAAGACCGTGGTGGACGAGCAGGGGCAGTGACCTCAGCGCCGATGCAGAACAACCCCTTCGCCGAGGCGGTCCTGGACGGATCGCTGCTGGTCGCCGCGCCCATCGCGCTGCTGGCCGGCATCGTGTCCTTCCTGTCCCCGTGCGTGCTGCCGCTCGTGCCCGGCTACCTCGGCTATGTGACTGGCCTCGGGGGAGAACGCCTCGAGGACCGCCGACGCAGCCGCCTGGTGCTCGGCGCCGTGCTGTTCGTGCTCGGCTTCTCCGCGGTGTTCGTGCTGGCCGGCGTGATGTTCGCGCAGATCGCGTTCTGGCTGCAGCGGGACGGAGAGTGGGTGACCCGCCTGCTGGGCGTGGCGGTGATCCTGCTCGGCATCGTCTTCCTCGGCCGGTTCGATCGGCTCCAGACCGAGCGCCGCCTGCACCTGAAGCCCGCGGCCGGACTCGTGGGTGCACCGCTGCTCGGCATGACCTTCGGCCTCGGCTGGGCCCCCTGCATCGGCCCGACCCTCGCCGCGGTCCTGGCCATGGCCGCCGCCGGGGCGGACGGGGCGGCCGGCCGCGGGGCCCTGCTGGCCTTCGTCTACTGCCTGGGCCTGGGCCTGCCGTTCATCCTCATCGCCCTCGGCGTGGAGCGCGGGATGAGCGCCCTCGCCTTCTTCCGCCGCCACCGCCGCGCCGTGCAGGTGTTCGGCGGCGTCCTGCTGATCGTCCTCGGCCTGGTCATGGTGACCGGCCTGTGGAGCGCGTGGACCCTCCAGCTGCAGACCTGGTTCCAGAACGAGGTGAGTCTTCCCCTGTGAGCACCCGAGCGAAGAAGGCCGAGGCGGCGCTGCCGACGCTCGGCGCGAAGGAGATGGCGCGCTGGGCCTGGACCCAGCTCACCAGCATGCGCACCGCGCTGATGCTGCTGCTCCTGCTCGCCGTGGCCGCCGTGCCCGGCTCCCTGGTGCCGCAGCGCCGGGCCGGCCCGGAGATCGTGGACCAGTGGATCGAGGACAACCCGTTCTGGGGCCCGATCCTGGACTTCCTGCAGTTCTTCGACGTGTACACGTCCGTGTGGTTCTCCGCGATCTACCTGCTGCTCTTCGTGTCTCTGGTGGGCTGCGTGGTGCCGCGTGCGATCAAGCACGTGAAGGTCATGAAGTCCCCGCCGCCGCGCACGCCTCGCCGGCTGTCCCGCCTCCCGGAGTCCGGCACCGTGGTGCTGGAGGAGGAGGGCCCGGCACCGGAGCAGGCGGTGGCGCAGGCCAAGGCCTGGCTGAAGAAGCGCGGGTACCGCGTGGCGGACCACTCCGACGAGCGCGGGCCGTCCGTCTCCGCCGAGCGCGGCTACCTCCGCGAGATCGGCAACATCGTCTTCCACTTCTCGCTGATCGGCGTGCTCGTGTTCATGGCCTACGGCGGCATGACGAAGTACACCGGCCAGAAGATCCTCGTGGAGGGGGAGGGCTTCGCCAACAACCTGGTGGCCTACGACTCCTTCACTCCGGGCACGTACTTCAACGCAGACCAGCTGAAGCCCTTCTCCCTCAAGCTCGAGTCCTTCGACGCCGTGTTCGAGCGCCAGTCCGAGACCCACTACGGCCAGCCGATCGACTACACCGCGCGCATGGAGGTCCGCGAGGGTCCCGGCGCAGAACCCGCGGAGGAGATCCTCAAGGTCAATAGCCCCCTGGACGTGCACGGTGTCCGCGTGTACCTCGTCGGCAACGGCTATGCCCCCGTGGTGACCATCCGCGACGGTGAGGGGGACATCGCCTTCCAGGGCCCGGTGGTGACCCGGGTCCAGGACCAGATGTACACCTCCCTGGCGGTCATCAAGGCCCCCGACGCCACACCGGACCAGCTCGGTTTCGTCGGCCTGTTCCTCCCCGCCGCCGTGGAGGGCGAGGACGGCGTCGCGGTCTCGGTGGACCCGGAGCTGCTCAAGCCGCA
The DNA here is from genome assembly GCF_001812555.1 of Micrococcus sp. HMSC067E09. Lineage (NCBI taxonomy): Bacteria > Bacillati > Actinomycetota > Actinomycetes > Micrococcales > Micrococcaceae > Micrococcus > Micrococcus sp. HMSC067E09. The sequence goes on from NZ_KV809439.1 coordinate 4,676, forward strand.
GCTGATCCTGAACTCCTACTACGGCGACCTCGGCCTGGACGCCGGCGTCCCGCAGAACGTGTACGTCCTGGACACGGAGAACCTCACCGAGCTCAACAGCCGCACGAACTCGAACGGCGGCATCACCCTGGACGAGGGACAGACCTACGAGCTGCCGGACGGCAAGGGCTCCATCAGCTTCGACGGCGTCCGCCGCTACGTCGGCCTGGACCTGCACTACGACCCGGGCAAGTGGGGCGTGGGCGTCTTCGCCGCCACCGCCCTGATCGGCCTGGCCGTGAGCCTGTTCGTCCGTCGCCGCCGCGTCTGGGTGCGGGCGGACACGGACGAGGCAGGCCGCACCAGGGTGGAGTACGCCCTGCTCGCCCGTGGCGAGGCCACCGGCCTGCGCGCGGAGAACGTCGCGCTGCGCTCGGCCATGGAGAAGATGTGGCCGGTGACCGCTCCGGAGAGCGACAATGGACCTGAAGGCGAGGGTGACCCTGCGCCTCGCCACACCCCTGGATCAGGAGTCTGACCGTGTTCAACCCGACGGCCCCCGTCAACGAGCAGCTCGCCCTGTACAGCGATCTGTTCATGCTCATCGCCGCCCTCGTCTACGCGGCCTCGTTCATCGTGTTCGCCGTCGACATGGCGGTGGCCTCGACCACCATCAAGCGCCTCGAAGAGGAGCTGGCAACCGAGCGCGACCTGGCCCGCCACGCACAGCGCTCCGCCGTCTCCGTAGGCGGCCGCGGCGGCGGCTCCACCGCCCTGCTGGACCGTGATCCGGCCGACTCCGCTGCGCTGGACCGCACCGGGGACGGTGCCGAGTCCGACCTGGTGGACGAGGACATGGACTACACCGGCCGGGGCCGGCGTCCGATCGCCAACGTGGCGGTGGCCGTGCTCGGCATCGGCTGGGCCCTGCACGCCTTCGCCGTGGTGGCCCGCGGCCTGGCCTCCCACCGTGTGCCGTGGGGCAACCTCTACGAGTTCATGACCACGGGCGCCCTGCTCGTCACGACCGTCTACCTGATCTTCCTGTTCCGCAAGGACCTGCGCTTCGTGGGCACCTTCGTCACCGGACTCGTGGTGGCCATGATGTGCGCCGCCACCATGGGCTTCCCGACCCCGGTCGGCCACCTGCAGCCGCCGCTGCAGTCCCCGTGGCTCGTGATCCACGTGTCCATCGCCGTGCTGTCCACCGCGCTGTTCACCCTGACCGCCGCGATGTCCATCCTCCAGCTGGTCCAGTCCAACGCCCAGAGCCGCCTGATGCAGGGCAAGGGCACCTGGTCCTTCCTGCGCCTCGTGCCGACCGCCGGTGCCCTGGAGAACTGGTCCTACCGCATCAACGCCGTGGGCTTCGTGATGTGGTCCTTCACCCTGATCGCCGGCGCCATCTGGGCCGAGGCCGCCTGGGGCCGCTACTGGAACTGGGACACCAAGGAGGTGTGGACCTTCGTGATCTGGGTGGTCTACGCCGCCTACCTGCACGCCCGCGCCACCCGCGGCTGGACCGGCAACCGCTCGGCCTGGCTGTCGATCATCGGCTTCGCCTGCATCGTGTTCAACTACACGATCGTGAACATGTACTTCCCGGGCCTGCACTCCTACGCCGGCGTCCCGGAGTGAGCCGGGACGACCGCTGAGACGTCCTGAACACGGACGTGGGGCCCCGGACCGCATCGGTCCGGGGCCCCACGTGTGTCTGCGATCGGCCGGCGGCGCTCCTGCCTCAACGGGCGGCGGCGCTCCTGCCCTCAGCGGGCGGCGGCGCTCCTGCCCTCAACGGGCGGTCGGGGAGTCCGTGCCGGTCTCCTCCGGGCCGTCCTCGCCGTCCGGGCGGCCCTCGCCGTCTGTGCGGCCCGCACCGTCCTCGCCGTCCGTGCGGCCGCTGTCGCGGTGGTCGTCCGCCCCGCCGTCGCCCGTGCGGCCCTCGGAGCCGGGCCGCTCGCGCAGGCGGCGCTCCCGCTCGTTGAGCTGCTTCGCACGGCGTTCCAGGTCCGCCTCGCGCTGGTCCTGGCGGCGCTGGACGCGGAGGTTGCGCAGGAACTCCTCGTCGTCGTCCGGGGCGGACATGCGCGGCTCGGCGTGCGCGGCGGAGGCCGTGCGGGCCCGGCCCAGGATCAGCCAGAGCAGGGGACCGACCAGCGGCAGCAGCAGGACCACCAGGAACCACACCGCCTTCGGCATCGAACGGACCTGGTGCTTCGGCGTCAGCAGCAGCTCGAAGAGGCAGTAGAGCGTCAGGGCCACGATGACGATGATCGCGGGGATGAGGAAACGGGGCATGGGGACCATTCTAGGAATCGGGCGGGGCGTCGTCCGCCCAGGCGGGCCTCACCGGCCGGGTACACCTAGAATGGCGGGGTGCGTTTCCTCCTCTACGGCCTCATCCGCATCGTCGTGTTCGTCGGCGTCTGGTACCTCTGCATGGCGATGGACCTCGGCATGGTGCTGTCCGTGCTGGTGGCGTTGATCCTGTCCTTCGCGGTCGGCTACCTGGGTCTGCGCCGGCTGCGTGACGGTGCGACCGAGGACATGGCGGCCTGGCGTCGGGGCGTGTCCCGGAACCGCCGCGGCAGGACCGAGCAGGCCGATGCCGACGCCGAGGACGCCTACACCGAGGGCCGTTTCCGCAGCTGAGCCACCCGGTTCCCTGCTGTCAACTGGTGAGGACACGCCCTCTGAGCCGGGACTCCGGGCCCTGATGACGGTGAGTCCTCACCAGTTGTCGAGGGGCACCCCCTGTTTCCCGACGACGGCACGCGCCTTCCGTCTGCACGTTCGCCGTGGCCTCCGCCCGGCTCGGCCGGGACGACCCGACCCCACGAGAACGGCCGCCCACCTGCGCCGGTGGGCGGCCGTCGTCGTTGTCTGCGGCCGTCTGGCCGGGGGAGCGGCTCAGACGGTGAGGCAGGCGATGACGAAGAGGATCGCCCAGAAGATCCCGACCGTGGAGGTGGCCTTCAGGACGGGGATGAGCCTGCGCGGGTGGTCCGCCTTCAGGACGGTGCGGGACGGGATCCACGCCAGGGCCGCGGAGAGCACGGTCAGCGCGAACCAGCCGGAGGCGCCGAGCAGGACCAGGGGCAGCAGGGTGGCCACGGCCATCATGCCGATGTAGCCGTAGCGGGCCGGTCGGTCGCCCACGCGGGCGGCGAGGGTCATCTTGCCGACCTCGCGGTCCGTGGGGATGTCCCGGATGTTGTTGGCCATCAGCAGGGCCGTGGAGAACAGGCCGGAGGAGACGGCGGCGACCCAGGCGGCCGCGTTCAGCTCGAGGGCCTGCGTGTAGGTGGTGCCGAGGCCGGCCACGAGGCCGAAGAACACGAACACGAACACCTCGCCCAGGCCCAGATAGCCGTAGGGCTTGGAGCCGCCGGTGTAGAACCAGGCGGCGGCCACGGCGGCGGCGCCGACCAGCAGGAACCACCAGGTGCCGGACAGGGCCACCAGGAAGAATCCGGCGAGCATGGCCACGCCGAAGCAGCCGAACGCCGCGTTCTTCACGTCCTTCGCGGCCGCCTGCTTCGACGCGGTGAGGCGGAAGGGGCCGACGCGGTCGTCGTCGGTGCCGCGGATGCCGTCCGAGTAGTCGTTGGCGTAGTTCACACCCACCTGCAGGGCCAGGGCGACGACCATCGCCAGCAGCCCGCGGCCGAGGTGGAAGCCGTCCAGGGTGTGTGCGGCGGCCGAGCCGGTGACAACCGGCACCACTGCCATCGGCAGCGTGCGCAGGCGAGCGGCGGCGACCCACTGGGACATCGTGGCCATGGGTGCGGTGGACCTCCTGGTTCCGTGCAGGGCGGCCGCGGTGCGAGTCGGCCTCCGGTCATTGTCCCACGCAGGTCGACGGCGGGCGGGCCCGGCGGCGTCAGGCGGGGGAGGGGATCCTCCACATGCCCAGCTGGTGATCGAGCACGGCCCCGTCCACGATGCCCTCCGGGATCTCGAGGACCTGGCGGACCCCGAACCCGAAGCGGCGGTACCAGCCCTCCAGGTGCGGCTCGCACTCCAGGTAGGCAGGCATGCCCCGCGCGTCCACGTGGGCCAGGCCGTCCTCCAGGAGCAGGGTGCCGAGGCCCCGGCCGCGGGACCGGTCGGCTGTGGCGACCACGGCGAGGTACCAGTGCGGCTCGGACGGGTGGGACTTCACGGCGACGGCAGAGCCGCGCCCGCTGACCGTCATCAGGCGCACGGTGCCGCGCAGGCCCAGGGCGCGGACCATGCCGGGCAGCGCCTGGAGACTGCGGAGGGTGGAGGGCCGCCAGTTGCCGGGGGAGGACCAGAGGGCGGCGGCGGTCACGCCGTGCTCGTCCTCAGCGAGCCGAACACGGCCACCGCGGGCCAGGGCATCGGCGAACATGCCGCGGTACAGGGCGGCCATGACGGCCCGGCGCTCGCCCCGGTCCGGGATCAGCTCGGTCCACAGCGGCAGCGTGGACAGGGCCTCGGCGGCGACGGCCGCGAGGGCGTCGAGGTCGGCGGCGGTCGCGTCGCGCAGGTGGGGGGAGCTCATGGGACCAGCCTACGGAGGAGTTGCGCTCAGCGGACTGCGTGCACCGGCCGCTGCATCGTCGCCTGCGAGACGCCGCCTGGTCGAAGGCGCTGGCGAGCAGGGCCGCGGCGGTGAGGAGGTCGGGGCGGGTCAGGTCGCGGGGCGGGGCAGCAGGTACGGCCGCTGAGCCTATGCGGCGGCGAACTGTGCCGTGAGCGCGCGCCGGTCCGGCTTCCCCGTGGACAGCAGCGGCAGGGCGTCCAGGGCCAGCCAGGTCTTGGGCGTCGCCGGCCCGCCGAGTGCATCCTTCACGACGACGGCCAGTCGCCTCTGCGTGTCCTCGCGCCAGGCCTGGGCCCCCTGTACGGGGACGACCGCCGCGCAGAGCCGCTGGCCCCACTCCGGGTCCTCCACGGCGCCGACGAAGACGTCCGCGACGTCCGGGTCCGCCTCGAGCACGGCCTGCACCGCGGCGGCGGAGACCTTCACGCCGCCGGTGATGACCACGTCGTCTGCGCGGCCGGTCACGGCCAGGCGGGGGCCGTCGTCGTGGATCAGGTGGCCGAGGTCCTCGGTGAGGAAACGGGCGGGGAAGGAATCGTCCGGGTGGTCGAAGCAGGCGGCGGTGCGGGCGGGGTCGTCCAGGTAGCCGGCGGCGACCATGGGGCCGGCGAGGCGGACGCGGCCGACGCCCTTCTCGTCCGGGTCGAGGATCTCGGGGGCGACGCCGGGCAGGGGCAGACCGTCGTAGACGCAGCCGCCGCAGGTCTCGGCCATGCCGTAGGTGGCGGTGAGCCGGATCCCGGCGGCCTCGGCGGCGGCGCGCAGGGGAGCGGCCAGGCGGGCCCCGCCGACGAGCACGTGGTCGAAGCCGCCCAACGCTTCCCGTCCGGCCGGGTCCGCGTCCTCGGCGAGCAGGCGGGAGACCTGGGTGGGCACGAGGGAGACGAGCCGCGGCCGGCCGTCGTCCGGCAGCTGTGCGGAGGCCTGCGCGAAGGCGGTGGCGGTGAAGGGTCCGGCGGGCAGGGGCACGACGTCGGTGCCGGCGTCGATCGCGCGGGAGAGGACCGCCAGGCCGGCGACGTAGTGCAGCGAGACCGCGAGGAGCCAGTGGCCGGTGCCGGCGGTGGGGGAGCCGGGGGCGGTGCCGGCGGCGGGGGTGATGGCGGTGGCGGGGCCGCTGCCGCCGAGGCGCGAGGCGGTGGCGGCGGCCGAGGCGCGCAGGGCCGAGGCGGTGAGCACGATCTGCTTGGGGGCACCCGTGGAGCCGGAGGTCCGGACGACGGCGGCGGCGTCCGGGTGGCCGCAGCGGGCGGGGTCCTTGGCCTCGGGGCGGGGCAGGACACGGCCGTCCTCGGTCAGCTCCACCGGGTCGCCGGTGCCCTCCAGGGCGGCGGCGAGGGCCGCGCGGGCGGCGGCGAGTTGGTGGGCTGCGACGGCCATGGCGGGACTCCTGACAGAGGCGGACGGCGGACAGAGGTCGGGCGGCGGCGGTCCGGGCGGACCGGCCGGCCGGTCAGAGCATGAACGGCACAGTGGCGATCTTGACCACCATGATCAGGGCGAACAGCTGGGCGTACCCCTCGGTCACACGGGCGTCGGTGGAGCGGGAGAGCGCGTAGTCCAGGATCGCCGGCTGGCCCGTGATGCCCGCCAGCGCCCCATAGGTGCGATCCACGGACTGCCCCAGCAGCCGCGCCGCGGCGATGAGCAGGGCCGCGGTGAGCGCGGTGAGCACGGCGGACATCAGGATGGCCAGCCCGCCGACCCGGGTGAACACCGTCTCGATGAACGCCGGGCCGGCGGCCAGGCCCACCACGCCCAGGAAGAGCATGAGGCCGAACTGCCGCAGCGTCAGCGCGATCTCCGTGGACGGTTCCCACACCGTGGGTCCCGTCCGGCCGATCGCGCCGAGGGCGAGGCCGACGAGGATGCACCCTGCCGCCGGGCCGAGGGAGAAGGAGGCCCCGCCCGGAAGCGGGATCGTCACCATGCCCAGCAGGTAGCCCAGCGCCATGCCCGTGCCCAGGGAGATCCAGTCCAGGTTGGAGAGCCCCCGCGTGGAGTTGCCGAAGAAGTCGCGCACCGCCTCCATCCGCGGCGCGGTGGTCACGATGAGCACCCGGTCGCCGACCTTGAGCTCGGTCTGCGGGGTGGCCAGCGACTCGACGTCGTCGCGCCGCAGCCGGGCGACGTCGGTGCCGAAGCGCTCGCGCAGGGACAGCGTGCCCAGGCGGCGATCGGCCAGGGCACGGGCCGTGACGATGACCATGGAGGTCTGCAGCGGGTGCATCACCTGAGCCGGGTCGGCGTCGGTGAGGCGGCCGAAGGGCTGCACGGCCTCCTCGATGTTCTTCTCCGTGCCGTCCAGGACGACCTGGTCCCCGGGCTCGATCCGGGCGGCGGAGCCGGCGATCCGGGCCACGCCGCCGTGGCGCAGCGCCACCACGCGCACCAGCCCCTCGGAGATCCCCGGGATCTCCCGCAGAGCGATGGCGGAGGTGGCAGTCGCGACGGTGAAGCGCAGCTTGCCGTCGGTCACCGGCGCCGGATCGCGCGGGGAGCTGCTCCACGGGCGGGCGGCGAGCAGGGTGATCGCGATGATGGTGCCGACCACGCCCACCAGGTAGGACAGCCCGTAGCCCACGGCCGGAGCCTGCTCGCCGGTGAGCTGGTTCGCCAGCGCCATCGCCGGCGTCGCGGTGAGCGACCCCGTCCACACGCCGATCGCCGTCGGCAGGTCCAGGTCGACCAGCGCGGCCAGCGGGTGCACCGTGAAGGCGGTGACGATCACCACGAGGACGGCGGCCAGCATCAGGGGCAGGTTGCGGCGCAGGTCCCGGAAGAACACCTTGCCGGCGCCGAGACCGATCAGGTAGGCGAACAGGGCCAGGCCGAAGCTCTGGAACAGGGCCAGCTGGTCGCCGACGTCGGGCAGCACCGCCCCGACGAGCAGGCCCACGAACAGGGCTCCGGAGGCGCCGAGGCGGATCTTGCCCAGGGGGATGGTGCCGACGGCGGCGCCCAGGGCGACGGTGGCCATGAGGACGAGAATGGGCTGGTCGCTGAGCAGTTCGAGCACGGGCGGGTCTCCGTCCTGCCGTGGTGGCCGGTCAGAAGTAGTACGGGTACGGGGACCAGTCGGGGTCGCGCTTCTGCAGGAAGGCGTCGCGGCCCTCGACGGCCTCGTCCGTCATGTAGGCCATGCGCGTGGCCTCGCCGGCGAAGACCTGCTGGCCGTTCATGCCGTCGTCCGGGAGGTTGAACGCGAACTTCAGCATGCGCAGCGCCTGCGGGGACTGGCGGTTGATGTCCGCGGCGTACTCCAGGGCGACCTCCTCGAGGCGCTCGTGGTCCACGGCCTCGTTGACGGCGCCCATGGCCACCATCTCCTCGGCCGAGTACTCGCGGGCGGTGAAGAAGATCTCCCGGGCGCGCTTCTGGCCCACCTGGCGGGCGAGCAGGGCCGAGCCGTAGCCGGCGTCGAAGGAGCCGACCGTCGCGTCGGTCTGCTTGAACTTGCCGTGCTGGCGCGAGGCGAGCGTGAGGTCCGAGACCACGTGCAGCGAGTGGCCGCCGCCGGCAGCCCAGCCGTTCACGACGGCGATGATCGCCTTGGGGGCGGTGCGCATCAGGCGCTGGACCTCGAGGATGTGCAGGCGGCCGGCGCGGGCCGGGTCGATGGTCTCGGCGGTGTCGCCTTCGGCGTAGCGGTAGCCGTCGCGGCCGCGGATACGCTGGTCCCCGCCGGAGCAGAAGGCGTGGCCGCCGTCCTTGGGGGAGGGGCCGTTGCCGGTGAGCAGGATGGTGCCCACGTCCGGGGTCATGCGGGCGTGGTCAATGGCGCGGTACAGCTCGTCCACGGTGCCCGGGCGGAAGGCGTTGCGGACCTCCGGGCGGTCGAACGCGATGCGGACCGTGGGCAGGTCCCGGACCCAGTTGCCCTCGGCGTCCCGTTCCACCTGGCGGTGGTACGTCATGTCCTGGAAGTCGAAGCCCTCGACCACGCGCCAGCGCTGCGGGTCGAAGATGTCGGAGACCTTCTCGGGGACGGGGTAACGGGCGGCGTTCTGCTCGGTCATGGTGCCGAGTCTAGTGAGCGGCGGGCTCCGGGCGTCTTCGCTGACCACGGCCCCGGGCGATTTCTCTGGCGAAGGCCCCGGCGTTTTCGTTCGCGAAGCGGGAGGCGCCCGCCTCCCGCTTCGCGAGCGAAAACGGATCCGGCCGGGGGATTGACGCTGGGATTCCGGGTATGCACACTTGCTCATACCGGGTATGCATACTCGGAATCCCCTCGCTCGATCCGGAGGACCGCATGTCCGTCAAGCACTCCCTTCTCGCCCTGCTCACCCACGGGCCGCAGTACGGCTATCAGCTGCGCGCGGACTTCGAGGAGACCACCGGCGGCACCTGGCTCCTGAACATCGGGCAGGTCTACACCACCTTGGACCGCCTCACCCGGGACGGCCTGGTCGAGGACCGCGGCGACGACGGCGAGGGCCACCGCATCTACGCCCTCACCGACGCCGGCCGCGCCGAAGTCACCACCTGGTTCCGCACCCCGCTGGCCCCCACCACGCCGCCGCGCAACGAGCTGGCCATCAAGCTCGCCGTCGCCGTGACCACCGAGGGCGTGGACGTCCGCGAGGTCATCCAGGCCCAGCGCACCGCCACCCTGCGCAACCTGCAGGAGTACACCCGCGCCAAGCGTGCCGTCCCCGCGGACGCCGCCGGCGCCGACCTCGCCGGGCTGCTCGTCCTGGAGTCCCTGATCTTCACCGCCGAGGCCGAGGCCCGCTGGCTGGACCACTGCGAGGCCGCCGTGGTCCGCGCCTCCCGCAACCGCTCCCGGCGGGCCCGGGAGCGCGCCGAGCGCCGCGCGGCAGGCCCGGACGCCGTCCGGGGCGTCGTGGCCGACGCGTTCTCCACAGCCCGCGGCGGCGCCGCCCCGACCGGCGTGCCGGGCTCCGCCCGCGGCACCTCCTCCGCCGACATCTCCGCCTCCCGCACCGACGGGGACCTCCGATGAGCGCCCGCCGCGACGACGCGTCGCTGGTCACCGGCCTCACCACCGCCTCCGAGCGGAACGCCTCCGGTCCTCGCCAGGTCCTCGAGCTGGACTGCGTGGACATGGTCTACGGCACCGGCCCCACCGCCGTGGCCGCCCTCCGCCAGGTCACCCTCGGCGTCCATTCCGGCGAGTTCGTGGCCGTCATGGGCCCCTCCGGCTCCGGCAAGTCCTCGCTGCTGGCCGTGGCCGGCGGCCTGGACCAGCCCGCCGCCGGCGAGGTCTTCGTCTCCGGCACCCCGGTGTCCCGCCTGTCCCTGGCCCAGCGCGCCCGCCTGCGCCGCCGTGTGGTCGGCTACGTGTTCCAGGACTTCAACCTCGTCCCCACGCTCACCGCCGCCGAGAACGTCGCCCTCCCGCTCGAGCTGGACGGTGCCCGCCCCGCCGCGGCCCGCACCCAGGCCCTCGAGGCGCTGGAGAAGGTCGGCATCGGCGAGCTCGCCGGCCGCTTCATGGACCAGCTCTCCGGCGGCCAGCAGCAGCGGGTGGCCATCGCCCGCGCGATCGTCGGCTCCCGCTCCCTCGTCCTCGCCGACGAGCCCACCGGCGCCCTCGACTCCGTCACCGGCGAGGAGGTCATGGGCGTGCTGCGCGACCTCGCCGACGACGGCGCTGGCGTCGTCCTCGTCACCCACGAGGCCCGCCACGCAGGCTGGGCCGACCGCGTGGTCTTCCTCCGGGACGGCCGGATCGTGGACGAGTCCTCCGTGGACTCGGTCGACTCCCTCCTCGCCTCCGCCGGCACAGCGCAGATCCACGACGACGGCACCTCGCCCTCCGGCGGTGCCCGGTGAGCCCGCAGCGGGGCCCGGCCCCGGCACCCCGGCCGGGCGGCGCCCGGCCCCAGGACCCGGCGACGGGCGCGCTCGAGGTGCGTGACGTGGTCGGGAAGCGGGACGGAGACTTCGCCGGCTCCCGTCGCGTGGCCCGCAGGATCGCGCTGCGGGACGCGAAGGCGCAGCCCTGGCGGATGCTGCTGGTGGTGCTGCTGATCGGGCTGCCCGTGTTCGGCGTGGCCCTGGCCGGCACGCTCCAGCTGAGCACGCAGGCCGGCAGCTCCTGGGAGGTCGAGCGGCGCTACGCCGGCTTCGACGGGGTGATCGAGCGCGGCATCGTGGCGGACGTCGCCGGGCGGCCCGAGGACTTCGGCAACGTCAGCGCCGAGGACGCCGCCATGTACTTCCCGGACCCCCAGGGGCAGTACTCGGACGTGGACGCCTGGGTCCTCTTCGCCACCCCCGGGGTCCCCCCGGAGGCCGTGGACTGGGCCAGGGAGCTCTGGAGGGAGTCGGCCGGGCGGAGGGCTCAGCTGCCCGCCGGGGTGAGCGTCCACCGGGTGGAGACCGCCACCGTGGAGATCGCCGTCGGCGACCGCCGCGAGTCCGTGGCGGCCCACGTGGTGGACCCGGCCGACACCGCCCTGTTCGGCGCGGACTCGCGCTTCGACGTGCGCTCCGGCTCCCTGGCCGACGGCGTGCTCGTCAACCGCGAGCTCGGACGCCTCGTGGCCGAGGGGGACCGGCTGACCGTGAAGGCCGGCACCCTCGGCGGGCAGAGCCGGGACCTGGACGTCACCGTGGCCGGCACCGTGGTGGACCGCGCCGTGGACACCTGGCGCTGGGAAGAGGTGCTGCCCCTGCCGTGGCTGGAGGACTCGTTCGGCCAGGGCCAGGCGGCCCTGCTGGTCTCCGCCGACTCGGCCCTCGGACAGGAGCTTGCGGGGCAGGTGACGGTGACCGACTACCTGCGCGGTCCCGTCCCGGACGACTACCTGGACGTGCTCGCCTTCGCCCGCGCCGGCGACCGCGCCCAGTTCCTGCCCCTGCTGCACCAGCCGGACAATCCCGGCGCGCAGTTGGTGGACCAGGTGTTCCCCCGCGGCACCTGGGACGCCGCCGCGGACCTGCTCATGGTGCCGCTGCTGTTCGTCGGCGCCCTGGCGCTGCTGGAGACCGGCCTGCTCGCCGGTGCGGCGTTCGCCGTGGGCGCCCGGCGCAGCCGCCGGGTGGGCGCCCTGCTGGCCGTGGTGGGCGCCGAAGCCGACACCGTGGCCGCCACCCTGCGCTGGCAGGGCCTGCTTTGCGGGCTGGCCGGCGCGGTCGGCGGCGGGCTGCTCGGCGTGGGCGTCGGGCTGGGGCTGATGGCGTCCGCCGCGGCCCGCGGCGTGGTGCTGCCCCCGGCCGGGGTGCCCTGGCCGCTGGTGCTGGCCGCCATGGCGATCGGCGTGCTCAGCGCGCTGCTGGCCGCCTGGATCCCGGCCCGCGCCATCGCCCGGCAGAACGCCTGGGCTGCCGTGCGGACCTCGACCGCCGCCCCGCCGCCCCCGTCGAGGGCCCGGGCGGTCTACGCCCTGGTGCTCGTGGCGGTGGCCGTGGCGGCGACCGCGGTGGCCACCGTGTGGCTGCGGTCCCTGCGCACCCTGCCGGAGGGGCAGGTGTTCTTCCCCGTGTACGGGATCGTGCTCATGGTGTCCGTGGCGGTGCTGCTGGCCGGCGTCCTGATGCTCATCCCCATGGCCGTGCACCTGCTCGGCCGGGCCGCCGGACGCCTGCCGCTGAGCGTGCGCCTGGCCGCCCGGGACGCGGACCGCAACCGCGGCCGCACCGTGCCGGTCACCGCGGCGATGGGCGCCGCGGCGGCGATCGCTGTCCTGGCGCTGACCATGCTGGCCGTGACCATGAAGCCCTTCGCCGGGGCCGAGGCCGCCCTGCCGGAGGACACGGTCCTGCTCCCCGTCCCGGACCCGCAGGCCCAGGAGGCCGAGATCGCCCGGATGAAGGAGGAGAACCCGGAGTTCCAGGACGAGTGGATCGGCTACCGGGGCGGACCGGAGAAGGCGCGCGAGCTGGTCCGCCGGGCCGCCGTCACGGCCGAGCTGCCGGAGGTGACCGCCGTGGACGACGTGCTCGGCCTCGCCCCGACCTGTGCGGTGGCGGGCTCCAAGGACTGCCGGGCCCTGGCTCTGACCTACCCGGCCTCCTCGCAGTGCCACATGCCGATCCCCACCCAGGAGCACGTGGTCGAGCGCACCGACGAGCTGTACGGGCGCACCGCCGCCGCCGACCTGCAGCAGTCCCGCGCCTGCGCCTGGGGGACCGACCCGTTCGACGCCGGCGCGCAGGGGTACAGCCCCGCGACCGACCCGGACCAGACCGTGCTGGTGGTGGACCCGGACCGACCAGAGACCATGCCGGCCGCACTGATCCCGGACGCCGGCGCCCGCGCCGCGCTGACCGAGGGCAAGGTGGTGGTCTACGACCCGGAGTACGTCTCCGCGGACGGCACCGTGGACCTGGGCGTCTACACCGAGGACGTGGCGAAGGCCGCCGGCGTGGTGGACGAAACGGCCGATCAGGCGTGGTCCTGGGACCCCGCCGCCGGCGCCTACCAGGGCGACTACCCGCAGTCCGGCGCCGACACCGCCTTCGGCATGGTGGAGAACGCCCCGACCGGCACCGCCCTCTGGGAGCCGGAGGACAGCATCCATCCGAAGGCCTACGCGGCCCCGGCGGAGTCGGCCACCGGCTGGCGCGCCGTGGTGCCGCAGCACCTGCTGCCGCAGCTGGGCCGGCAGGTCGGCCAGTGGGGCCTGTCCGTCAGTTTTGCCGAGGACCTTACCCAGGCACAGTGGGACCGGTTCAACACCGTCCTCGGCGACGAGGGACTCTACCTCTCCGGTACCTCGCAGCCGGCCCCCGGCCTCGACGCGGAGCAGGTGCTCTGGACCATCGCCCTGATCGCCGGCCTGGTCCTGGTGACCGTCTCCGGCATCACCACGGGCCTGGCGCTGTCCGACTCCCGCCGCGACGGCCAGGTCATGGACGCCGTGGGCGCCGCGCCGGGCACCCGGCGGAGGCAGGCGGCCGCGCAGGCCGGTGTGGCCGCTGCGCTGGGTGCGGTGCTCGGACTCGTGGTGGGTGTCCTGCCGGCGGTCTCGATGGGCACCTGGCTGACCGACGGGTTCGCCTGGATGCCGTGGCCACAGCTGGCCGTACTCCTGTTCGGCGCCCCGCTGCTGGCCGCCGTGCTGGCCTGGCTGCTCGTGCCGGGGCGGATGCCGTCCCGGGAGCGGCAGGCCTGAGCCGGAAGGCCCCGGCGCTTTCGTTCGGGAAACCGTCGAGTTCCGGGGTGCTTTCGTTCGGGAGAACGTCGAGTCGGCGGGCGAGGCCTCCTCGCCCGCCGCGCTCCTCCGGCCCGACGACGGCCCCTCGCCTACGGCCCGCCCCGCTCCTCCGGCCCGCCCCTCTCCTTCGTCTCCGGCACTCCCCGGGCCGCGGTTCCCGGCCCGCCGGATACGGTGGTGGGCATGCCGACCTCTCCCATCCCCGTCCGCTGGGACGGCGCCGTCAACGCCTGGCACATCCGCCCGGGCCTGTTCCGCATGGGACGCGCCGAATGGCTGACGGATGCCGGCTGGGCGGAGCTGGCCGCGGAGGGGGTGTCCGCGGTGGTCGACCTGCGGATGCCGCAGGAGGTGAAGCGGTACGAGCACGACCCGGCCCACGCCGGCGTCCCGGCGGGAGTGACCTGGGAGAACCACGCGATCGAGGACGCCGACGACGCCGGGTTCCGCGCCCGCTTCGACCCGTATCCGAACCATCCGGCGCACTACCCGGACCTGCTGGAGCGCTACCCGGACCGCATCGGGGCGGCGCTGGCCCGGACGCTCGCGGCGATGGAGGCCGGGGGAGCGGTGCTGCACTGCTCCGCCGGGCGCGACCGCACGGGTCTGCTCACCGCCCTGCTGCTGCAGTTGCCCGAGCTGCCGGGAGGACCGGCCGACCGGGACGAGCAGCACGCGGTCTACACCGCCGGCGTCCGCGGCATCAACGACTACCGCCGAACGGCGAAGGTCCCGCACCCCCATGAGCGCTGGGTGCCGCCGGAGGACTGGGACGCGCACCTGGCCGAGCGGCTGGCCGCCCTCGACGAGGTCCTCGACGCCTGGCCCGCCGACCGCGTCCGAGCCCTCCTCCCGCGCTGACCGGCAGCCCCGCTTACCCCGGCCCGCCCCAGGCGCTTTCGCTAGCAAAGTGGGAACCGCCCACCCCGCATCACCCGCCCCCGCCCGACAGGCCGCCGGCCGCGCACCCAGGGTGCGCGGCCGGCGTCGTGCTTCACGAGCGGGAACCCGACGCTTTCCCGAACGAAAGCGCGCCGGAACCCAACGTTTTCCCGAACGAAAGCGTCCCGGTCCCTCCCATGTCGCTAGCGAAAACGCCGCGTCTCAGCCGTCGATGCGCTCCGTCGCGCCGAGGCCGGTGAGCACGAACGCGTACTCCCACGCGGTGTCCTTCCAGCCCTGGTAGCGGCCGGAGGCGCCGCCGTGGCCGCCGTCCATCTCGGTGCGCAGCAGGATCGGGGAGCCGCCCTCGGCCAGCGGCGTCGACTGGTCGTTCGTCACGGTGCGGCGCAGCTGCGCCACCCACTTGGCCGGCTCCACGTAGAGCACGCGGGTGTCGTTGAGGCTGGTGACCGCGGCGATCGCCGGGTAGTCCACCTCGCGCACGTTCTGATACGGCGTGTAGGCCTTCATGTACTCGTAGACGGTCTGGTCCTCGATCGGGTTGCCCCACTCCTCCCACTCCAGGGCGGACAGCGGCAGGTCCGGGTCAAGGATGGAGGTCAGGGCGTCCACGAACGGCACCACGGCCAGGCAGGCGCGGTACAGCTCCGGAGCCAGGTTGACCACGGCGCCCATGAGCAGGCCGCCGGCCGAGCCGCCGTGGCAGGCGATGCGCGCCGGGTCCACCCAGCCGGAGTCCACCATGTGCCGGGTGGCGTCCACGAAGTCCGTGAACGACTTCGCCTTGGCCAGCTTCTTGCCGTCCTCGTACCAGCCGCGGCCGAGCTCGCCGCCGCCGCGCACGTGCGCCACCACGTAGACGACGCCGCGGTCCAGCAGGGACAGCCGGGCCACGCCGAGCACCGGGTCCATGGACATCTCGTAGGAACCGTAGCCGTAGACCAGGCACGGGTTCGTCCCGTCCTGGACCAGGTCCTTCCGACGGATCACCGAGAGCGGGATCTGCACCGGCTGGCCGTCCGGGCCGGGCTCGGAGGAGGTCGCCCACTGGCGCTCCACCACGTAGTCCTCAGGGTCATGCCCGGGGACCTCGACCTCGCGGCGCAGGTGCACCTCGCCGGTCTCGGCCTCCACGTCCAGCACACGGGCCGGGGTGATCCAGGAGGTGTAGGCCAGGCGCAGGAACGGGGACTCCCAGGATGCCCAGGTCAGGTGGCAGGCGTAGAGCTCCTCGTCGAACTCCGGCTCGGTGAACGCCATCCCGACGACGGCACCCGCCTCCGCCTCGCCCCTCGCCTCCGCCTCGCCCGCCTCGGCGGCGGCGATCGGGGCCAGGTCGGCCAGGGCGCCGATCAGCACGCGCGGGGTGGTCTCGCGGCGGGCGGAGACGGCGATGTGGGTGGAGGTGACCATGACGCCGTCGACCTTCACCTCGGCCCGGTGCGGCAGCACGGCCCTCCATGCGGTGCGGTCGGCCACCTCGTCCTCGGCGACCAGGGACAGGACCCCGTTGGGGGCGGCGGCGCCGTCGGCGTCCCGGTTGTGCACGATCAGCAGGTGGCGGCGGCCGTCCAGGTCGAACGGCTCCACGGAGGCGAGCATGGCCTCGGTGCGCGGGATGAGCAGGCGCGGAGCCGGCACCTGAACGCCCTCCTCGGCGGGCAGGTCCACCACCCAGGTCTCGGAGACCTCGGAGTTGCCGACGCCGATCAGCAGCTGCGTCCGGTCCGCCACGCCCTCGAACCCGGTCCACATGCCCGGGTCGCCCTCCTCGAAGAGCATGACGTCGTCTGCCGGATCGGTCCCGAGGGTGTGCACCATGACGCGGTACGGCCGCCAGGAGGCGTCCCACTGGGTGTAGAAGACGCGGGTGCCGGTGCGGTCGAAGCGGACGTCGTAGGCGATGTCCTCCACCACGTCGTCCAGCTCCTGGCCGGTGCGCAGGTCGCGGATGCGCAGGGTGAAGCGCTCGTCGCCGGCGTTGTCCACGGCGTAGGCCAGGAGGGTGCCGTCCGGGGAGACGTGCATCCCGCCCAGGGAGAAGAACGGCTTGCCCTCGGCCTCGGCGTTGCCGTCCAGCAGGACCTGTTCGCCGTCCAGCCGGACCCCGGGCTCGATGGCCGGCGGCGTCCAGTCCGCCAGCCGGTCCCCGGTGTCCTGGGCGGGCACACGGCACTGCACCGCGTACTGCTTGCCCTCCTCGGTGCGGGCGAAGTACCACCAGCCGTCGCGGCGGACCGGCACGGACTGGTCGGTCTCCACGGTGTGCGCCTTGATCTCGGCGTAGATCGCCTCGCGCAGCGCCTCCTGGTCCGCGGTGACGGCCTCCGTGTAGGCGTTCTCCGCGTTCAGGTGGTCCAGGACCTCCTGCGAGGTCTTCTGACGCATCCACTCGAAGTCGTCGGTGAACGTGTCCCCGTGGTGGGTGCGGGTCACCGGCTTCGTGGCGGCGACGGGCGGGACGGGACGGTCGGAGGGGGCGTCGGCGGCGCCGGAGGGCTGCTGTGTGGTCTCGGTCATGCCTGCCATCGAATCACACCGGCGGTGTGGTGGCACACGTCACCGGATCCAGCGTGTGCCCAGGGGACTCAGACCGCCGGTGGAGTGCCGGGACAGTCCCTGCTCAACCGCGGGCGGCACCGTGGTGGGCTTCGTCGTCGAGCCCGACGACCACCCGAACTGGAACCGATCAGAAGGAGCCTTCAGACCGTGACGATCCCGCACCAGAAGACCGACTCCCGCACCGGCGCCCTGTCCCGCCTGCGCCGCCCGGCCGCCCTGACCGCCGCGTCGGCCGCCGCCGCGGCCGCCCTGGTGGGCTTCGCCGGCCCGGCCCAGGCCGCGGACACCGGCATCCCGGTGCTGGAGGAGATCAAGCAGTGCGAGTCCGGCGGCGACTACACCGCGCACAACCCGACCTCCTCGGCCTCGGGCGCCTACCAGTTCCTGGACATGGTGTGGCAGTCCACGGACGCCGGCGTCGGCTATGCCTCCGCGGACGCCGCCCCGGAGCACGTCCAGGACGCCGCCGCGGTGGAGCTCTACAGCGAGTGGGGCACCTTCCCGTGGCTGCCCTCGGCCCACTGCTGGGGCTGACCCGCCCCGCCGCGGCTGACCCGCCTCACTGGGGTGGACCTGCCTCACCCCAGACGAACGGCCGCCCGCCCTCCGTACGGAGGGCGG
>NZ_KV809440.1:0-59864 GCF_001812555.1 Micrococcus sp. HMSC067E09
CAACGTGATGGCCGGGTACACCTAGGATGGTGAGCCATGACCGAGAACACCGCGCTGCCCACCGCCCTGGCCGAGATCGTCGACGACTTCACCGCGGTCCCGGACCCGGAGAAGCTGGAGCTGCTGCTCGAGTTCTCCGACGAGCTGCCGGAACTGCCGGCCCGCTACGATGGGCATGAGGAGGAGATGGAGCAGGTCGTGGAGTGCCAGTCCCCGCTCTTCCTGGCCGTGGAGATCGAGGGCGAGCCCGCCGGCGGACAGTCCGTGATGCGCCTGTTCATCACCGCACCCCCGGAGGCGCCGACCACGCGGGGCTTCGCCTCCGTGCTCTCGCAGGGACTCGATGGGCTGAGCGCCGCCGAGATCCTCGGCGTACCGGACGACATCCCGAATCGCCTCGGCCTGGCCCAGGCGCTGACGCCGCTTCGCCTGCGCGGCATGTCCGCGATGCTCGGCCGCATCAAGCGCAACGTGAGGGACCTGACGGCCGAAGGCTGACGATGGCGCGCAAGAAGGACGCCGGGGATGCGCCGACGCCGGCCGTCGCCGCACTGACCCGGGCGGATGCCGTTCACACCCTGCACCGCGTGGAGATCGACGACGGACACACCGCCGCCGACGCCGTGGGCGTGGGCGAGCGGATGGCCACGGCGCTGGGCGTGGAGCCGGCCCGCGTGTTCAAGACTCTGATGGTGCAGGTGCCGGATGGTTCGCTGGCGGCCTGCGTGGTCCCGGTGTCCGGGCGGCTTGATTTGCGGGCCGCGGCGAAGGCCCTCGGGGCGAAGAAGGCCGTGATGGCCGACCGCGAGGAGGCCGAGCGCAGGACCGGATACGTCCGCGGCGGGATCTCACCGTTCGGCCAGCGGCAGCGGTGCCCGGTGCTGGTGGACGAGAGCGTCCTGAACTGGGCCACGGTGTTCGTGTCCGGCGGGCAGCGGGGGCTGGACATCGAGATCGCGCCCGCTGACCTCGTGCGGGTTGCGGACGCGACGGTGGCGCCGATCGAACGAGGACCCTAGCGAAGAAGCCTTCTACTGATACAGATCCATTTATCAGTGGAACGCTTCTTCTCTTTGCTGAGGGGTGTCAGTCTGCGATGACGCGGTCGAGCCGTTCCCACAACGCGTCGTCGAGCGAATGGGAGAAGGTCGCCGTCATGTGATGGGAGTCCATGTAGACCAGGGCATTGCCAACCACGGGCGCGCAGACCGGACCCGGGCAGATGAAGTCGTTGAGGTCGATCACCTCGACCTCGGGCACCTGCTCGGCAGCGGCGAGGATGTCCGGGGTGCCGGAGTCCGCCAGGCCCTCCTCGCGGTCCCAGGAGCAGGCCGCGATGTCGTCGCTGTGGCGTTCGACGCACTCCGGCACGGGCCGGCTCGCATGCGGCGGGTCCGCCAGCACCACGGTGTGGTCCGCGTGGGCGACGAGCTTCTTCCATCCCTCCGCCATGCCGTCGGCGGCGGAGGAACCGTCCGCGTCACGGTAGAAGCTCGCCGAGGTGATGATGACGTCCGCCTGCTCGGCCTCGACCTCCTTGATCACCTTCTCGTTCCAGGAGGTGCATTCGGTGAACGGGCGCGGTCCGCCGTTCTCCTCGGACAGTTCCACGGTGTGCGTGGTGATCGGGCAGGCGCCCTTGACGTAGGAGACCACGTTCCATCCCCGTTCGAGGGCCTCGTCCACGATCGCCTCAGACCAGTGGTGGACGTGGGAGTCACCGACCAGCAGGACAGTGGTGTCAGCGTCCGGGTCGCCGTCCTCGCAGCGCTTGGCGGTGTCGTCCGCGGCCTCGACCTGGCAGTCCCGATACAGCAGCGGCGAGCCGTCCCGGGAGCCCGAGGACGGTGCGGGGACGATCTGATCGACGCTGAGCCCGGCGAGCTCGTCCATCGGGTCCCAGCCCTCCGGCGGGGAGGCAGGCTCCTCGGCCTCGGCGTCCTCGGCGGAGGCGAGGGCTTCCGCCCGATTCGAGCCGGCGGCCGTCGTCCCGTCGGCGGGTCCGGGCTCCGGGTCCTCGTCGGTCGCGATGCCCGCGCCGGCGGCCCCGGCGCCGGCGACCGCCCCCTCGGTATCCGGCAGGGCGGTGCGCTGGGCGGCGGTGAACGCGAGCGCCAGGGCGAGCGCGCAGACGCCGGCGGTGGCGAGGCCACCGGCCAGCAGCGGGCGGAGGGTGCCTCGGCGTCGACGACGGCGTGCCTCGGCCCGGGTCTGGGCGGCGGTGGGCGACGCTGCGGCCGAATGCGCCCCCATGAAGGGCTTCTCGACGGCGATGCGCAGCAGCCAGGCCACGGGCACCGACGCAGCCGCCAGGACCAGGCCCAGCCACAGGGGAAGGCCCTCGGCGAACCGCCAGGAGGCGATCGCGATCACCGGCCAGTGGACGAGATACAGCGAGTAGGAGAGGTCGCCGACCCACCGTGCCGGCCGCGAGGACAGCAGGGTGCCGACGCCGGCGCCGTGGCGATCGCCCTCCGCATGGGTGCCGGCCAGGATCATCAGGGCCGAGCCGACGACCGGGACCGCGGCCTTGTAGCCCGGGAACACGGTCTCTTCCGTGAAGACGACGACGGCGGCCAGGACCATGGCCAGACCCGTCCAGCCGAGCACGACACGGAGCCGGGCGGGCAGTGCGGGCAGGAGCACGACGAGCGCGGCCAGTGCCGCGCCGACGCCGAGCTCCCAGGCGCGCGTGGTGGTGATGAAGTAGGCCGCCCCCGGGTTCTGCGGGGTGTAGAGCACCGAGTGCACGAGGGACACGACGCTCACGACGGCGGCGACCAGGAGGACCCGGATGGCGACGGCGCGGGGATCGAGGGCCGGTTCGCCGGCAGCGGGGGCGGCCTGTCGAGCGGCGCGTCGGCGGGGCCGGCCGTCGGTGCCGGTGGGGGCAGCGGCGCGGCGACGCAACGCGAACGCGACGAAGACGACCAGCAGGAGCGGCCAGACGAGGTAGTACTGCTCCTCCACGCCCAGGGACCAGTAGTGCTGGAGCGGGCTGGGCGGGGCGTCGGCGTTGAAGTAGTCGGTGCTGTCGGCAGCCAGGGACCAGTTGGCGACGCTCAGTGCCGCCCAGAGGCCCGTCCAGCCGAGCGACTCCCACCGGGACAACGGCAGGAGCGTCCACCCGGCGGCCAGGGTCAGGGCGATCACGACGAGGGCTGCCGGCAGGATGCGCCGGACACGCCGCACGTAGAAGTCGGTCAGGCAGACACCGCCGGTGCGGCTGATCTCCTTGATCAGAAGCCCTGTGATGAGAAAGCCGGAGATGACGAAGAAGACGTCGACGCCGACGTAGCCTCCGGGCAGCCAGGGAAGGCCGGCGTGGAACAGCAGGACGCTGAGCACGGCGAGGGCGCGGATGCCCTGGATGTCGGCGCGGAAGCGATGGGCAGCGAGGCCGGTGGGAGGCACCGTGGTCCTCGCCCGCCTCCCGGGGGCATCGACGGGGGCGGAACTGATGTGGGGCATGAAGCACGCAGACGGGGTCGGGGACGGAAGGACAGCCAGCCGGCACGGAGGGATGGTGTGACCGCGTCGGGGCGGCGGCGTCAGCGTGGCCCCGGCAGCCTGACGACGAGGCCCCGCGCACCGAGTGACCACACGAGGCCGTGGTCTGCGCGTCCAGACAGCTCGGCCAGGAGACGGCTAGCCGAGACTACTCAGCGGTCAGCAGAACACGCTGTGTAGACCTGTCATATCCCTGTGCGCTCAGAGCGCGGCGATTGGCTCGACTCCCGTGAGACGGGGCCGGCCTGGCCCGACGCCGGCGGCCGGCGAGGCGCTCTACGGTGCCGGCCTGGCCCGACGGAGATGCTCTGCAGGCTGTCCTGGCCCAACAACCGCGGCCGGCGAGGCGCTCTCCGGGGCCGGCCAGGCGCGTGGCGCCCCATGCAGGGGGCTCACCTCTCGTGTGAGGTCAGCCACTGACGACGCACGGTGATCATGCGTTGGACCACAGTCACGAAGGAGGCGGCCGCCAGAAGGCAGAGAACGACGGTGAGAACGACCGCCGGCACGCCGATGCCCACGAGCCCTGCGGCCACGAGGGTGACGATGAGACGCTCGGCCCGTTCTGCGATGCCGGTGTCTGCGGTGAACCCGAGTGCCTCAGCCTTGGCACGGACATAGGAGACGAGCATGCCCGACGCCAGGCAGAGGGAGGCGGCGACGCCGAGGACGGTCTGCTCCCCCACCCCGAAGGCCCACCACATCAGCCCCAGGAAGACCGCCGCGTCCTGCACCCTGTCCAGGGTCGAGTCCAGGAAGGACCCCCAGCGGCCGGTGGTGCCGGAGAGCCGGGCCATGACGCCGTCGAGGACGTCGGAGAACACGAAGAGAGTGATCACCATGACGCCCCAGAAGAGGTGTCCGACGGGGAAGAGCGCCAGTGCACCGACGACCACGCCCAGCGTTCCGGCCACCGTGACCGCGTCCGGGGTCACACCCCAGCGCAGCAGCAGCCGCGCCGGAGGCGTGAAGATGCGGTTCGTGGCCCCGCGGGCATGGCGGTCCAGCATCAGCAGGCGTCCCCGTCCTGCCGCTCGGCGAACTCCGCGGCGGCCTCGTCCCAGGCGGTGTGGAGCAGCTCCCAGGTCTGGCCGAGGGTCTGTGCCATGTTCTTGGTCTGGGCGATGATCGGCAGGAAGTTCCCGTCACCGGACCAGCGCGGCACCACGTGCTGGTGCAGGTGTGCCGCGATGCCGGCCCCGCCGACCGCGCCCTGGTTCATGCCGAGGTTGTAGCCGGCGGGGTTCGCGACCTTCTCCAGGGCGACCATGGCCGTCTGGGTCAGGCGCGCCATCTCCGCGGTCTCCTCCGCCGTGATGTCCGTGTACAGGGGCACGTGGCGGTAGGGGCAGATCAGCAGGTGGCCCGGGTTGTACGGGTAGAGGTTGAGCAGCACGAAGCAGGTCTCGCCTCGGTGCAGGATCAGGCTGTCCTCGTCCGAGCGGGACGGGCCGGCGCAGAACGGGCAGGTGTGCTCGTCCTTGACCTGCTCCTGACCCTTGGACACGTACGCCATCCGATGGGCGTTCCAGAGGCGCGAGAAGGCATCGGGCACCCCGGCGAGGGTGTGCTGGTCGGTGGCCCGGCCGTCGTCGGGAAGGCCGTGGCCCGCCGCGGGCGCGTCCGCTGCGCCGGTCGGCGACTGCCGTCCGGCGTCGGGGGCGTCGTGGTGAGGCCGGATCACGGGGTCACCTCGCGGTCGCGCACCGCCTTCACGATGCGGGCGACGGCCTCGTCCACCGGCACGCCGTTGTCCTGCGAGCCGTCACGGAAGCGGAAGGACACGGCGCCGGCCTCGGCGTCCTCGCCGCCGGCGATGAGCACGAACGGCACCTTCTCCTTCGAGGCGGTGCGGATCTTCTTCGGAAAGCGGTCGGAGGAGTCGTCCAGGCGGGCGCGGATGCCCTCGGCCCTGAGCTTGTCCACGACCTCGGCGAGGTAGTCGTTGAACGCCTCCGCCACCGGGACGGCGACGACCTGCTCCGGGGCGAGCCAGGCCGGGAAGGCGCCGGCGTAGTGCTCGGTGAGCACGCCCAAGAAGCGCTCGATCGACCCGAACTTCGCGGCATGGATCATGACCGGCTCCTGGCGGGAGCCGTCCGCGGCCTGGTACTCGAGGCCGAAGCGGGCCGGCTGGTTGAAGTCGTACTGGACGGTCGACATCTGCCAGGTGCGGCCGATGGCGTCGCGGGCCTGCACCGAGATCTTCGGTCCGTAGTAGGCGGCTCCACCCGGATCCGGGACGAGCTCCAGGCCGGTCTCGCGGGCCACGGTCTCGAGCACGGAGGTCGCCTCGGCCCACTGCTCGTCGGTGCCGATGAACTTGTCCGACTCCGGGTCGCGGGTGGACAGCTCCAGGTAGAAGTCGTCCAGGCCGAAGTCCTTGAGCAGCCCGAGGATGAAGTCCAGCAGGTGCTTGACCTCGGCCGGCGCCTGCTCGCGGGTCACGTACGAGTGCGAGTCGTCCTGTGCGAAGCCCCGCACACGGGTCAGCCCGTGGACCACACCGGACTTCTCATGGCGGTACACATGGCCGAACTCGAAGAGGCGCAGCGGCAGCTCGCGGTAGGAGCGGCCCCGGGAGCGGAAGATGAGGTTGTGCATGGGGCAGTTCATCGCCTTGAGGCGGTACTCCTGCCCCTGACGGGTGATGTTGCCGTCCTCGTCGCGCTCCTCGTCCACCTTCAGCGGCGGGAACATGGTGTCCGCGTAGTACGGCAGGTGACCCGAGGTGTGGAACAGGCCGTCCTTCGAGATGTGCGGGGTCCCGACGTACTGGAAGCCCTCCTCGATGTGCCGCTGACGGACGTAGTCCTCCATCTCGCGCTTGATGACGCCGCCGCGCGGATGGAAGACCGGCAGGCCGGAGCCCAGCTCGTCCGGGAAGGAGAACAGGTCCAGCTCGGCGCCGAGCTTGCGGTGGTCGCGGCGCTCGGCCTCGGCCAGGCGCTCCTGGTAGGCCTTGAGGTCCGCCTTGGTGGGCCAGGCGGTGCCGTAGATGCGCTGCAGCTGCCTGTTGTTCTCGTTGCCGAGCCAGTAGGCGGCGGCCGAGCGGGTGAGCGCGAAGGCGTTGGAGATCAGCTTCGTGTTCGGCAGGTGCGGGCCGCGGCAGAGGTCGCACCAGACGGCGTCGCCGGACCTGCGGTCCACGTTGTCGTAGATGGTGATCTCGCCGACGCCGACCTCGACGGAGGCGCCCTCGCCGGCGTTCTCGGCATTGTCCTTCTTGCCGAGCAGCTCGAGCTTGTACGGCTCGGCCGCCATGGCCTCACGGGCCTCGTCCTCGGTGACGACGCGGCGGGCGAACATCTGGTTCTGGTTGACGATCTTCAGCATGAGCTTCTCGATCGCCTTCAGGTCCTCCGGGGTGAAGGGCTCGGCGACGTCGAAGTCGAAGTAGAAGCCGTCCGTGATGTACGGACCGATGCCCAGCTTGGCGTCCGGGCGCAGCTGCTGCACGGCCTGGGCCATGACGTGGGCGGTCGAGTGACGCAGGACGTTGAGCCCGTCCGGCTCCGAGATGTCCACGGCCTCGACGGAGGCGCCCACCGGGACCTCACGCGACAGGTCCCAGAGATGGCCGTCGACGCGCATGACGACGGTGGTCTTCTGGTCCTTGTAGAGCTCCAGACCGGTGGTGCCCTCAGCCACCTCCCGCATCTCTCCGTCGAGGGTGATGAGGATCTTCTTCGGGTCGGACAATGGGTGCTCCTTGTTCACATCAGGCTTCAGGGCTGGTGGCATACGGGGGCCACCGCCAGCCGGGACAAGTCTAGACCCGGGCAGGCAGGCATGCGTACGGGAAGGCAGGCAGGCGTACGGGCCGGCGGGCATGCGTGCGGCAGACGGGCACAGGAAGGCCCACGACCCCACGACCCGCCTGCGGTCCCTGCCTCCTGCGCTACTCGTGCCGCGGATGTCCCCGCGTCCGGTGGTACTGGTTCCGTCTCGGCGTCCGATCCGGGTCGAGGTGCCGGGCCGGGGTGAACCAGGGAACACCGTCCTCGACGTCGATCTCCCACCACCCGGAGTGGACCGCATGGTGATGGTGTGAGCAGAGGAGCACCCCGTTGTCCACGTCGGTCGGACCCCCGTGCTCCCAGTGGTCGATGTGGTGGACCTCGCACCAGGCCGCCGGGATGGTGCAGCCGGGGGCGGCGCATCCGCCGTCGCGGGCGGTGATGGCCTTGCGCTGGGCACGGGTGAAGAGTCGGCGGGCTCGGCCGAGGTCGAGGATCTCGCCTTCACCGCCGAGCACGGCGGGGATGATGTCTGCGTCGCAGGCGATGCGACGGATCTGCCGCGGATCGACCGGACCGGTGAAGTCCATGCAGGACAGGGCCCGGCCGTGTGCGGTTCCGAACGCCACGCCGGCAACCCCCGCTCCGAGTGTGACGCCGGCAGCCCCCATTCCGTCCGTCCTCCCGGGGGCGGTGCCGTTCGTCCACCCGGGGGCGGTGCCGTTCGTCCACGCGGGGTCGGCGCCGGTGCCGTCGGCACCCAGGACAGCACCGCTGACCTGGCGCAGCAGCGTCTCGTAGTCGATGGTGACGAGCAGCTGGGGACGGTGACCGCCGCTGCTCGGAAGCACGTCGGAGCCGGCGTGCGCGAGGGCCGACTGCAGGGCGCTGATCACGGTGTCGGCCTGCTTCTGGCCGCGGGTCCGCGGATCGGTGTGCGGATCGGTGTGCAGATCGGTGTGCGGTGCGGCGGCCGCTCGGCTGCTGGACCGGCCACCGCCGGCCTCCCGGTCGGCCCGAGGGTTGGTGGCCGCTGACGCGAGGGTCTGCAGCACCTCGTTCTGTGCGTCGGTGACGAGCAGCTCCCACCGGTGGAGCCCCCGACGTCGGCCCCGGTAGAACATGCCCTGCGCAGCGTTGAGCTCGGCCTCTGTGGGCGCACCGTGGTCCGGCATCACGACGGCGTCCACGTTCTGGCGCCAGCGCTGGCAGAGACGGCGGATCGAGTCGGCGTCGAGACGGGTGAGCTGCTCGGACAGGAGCCGGTCGGCGCTGGCGATCATGGCGTCCGCCTCGGTGTCCGGCACTCCGGCGAGACGGGCGTCTGTGCGCGCCTCGGTGAGGGTCTTGACCACCACGTCGCCGGCAGCGGGGTCCACGTGCCCGCGGCTCATCGTCGCGGCGACGGCCGGCAGCTGCGGCGGGGTCGCCGGCGCGGTGACGAAGGCCTGCTGCTCACGGGTCGCGGCCGCCCGCGCGATGCGCCGCTTCGCCTCGCGGCGATCCACGCGCAGGGTGCTGCGGAGGTAGTCGGCGGCATCCCGGTGGGCGCTCTTGCCCCGGGGCACACCGAGGATCTCCTCGCGGTCGGCCTCGTTCTCGTGCGCCTTCGCGACGTGTCCGGCCAGCATCGCCTGGGCCGCCGCCACGGTCCGAGCCAGCCGTTCGACGTCTGAGATCAGCTCGGGCAGGTCCTCCTGCTCTCCGGTGGCCCACCAGTCCGGCCCTTCGAGCCGGCGCACCACGTGGTCGGCCAATCGCTGTGCGACGGCGACCTCGTGGGCCATGGGCATGTTCGGGAAGTGGCGGGCGCGGGGATCACGCCGGTCCCGAAGACTTCCGGGGCGCACGGTACCGGGTGGCCGCTCGTCCCCGGCCTTGTTCCTCGTCTCTGTTGCGAGTGCCATGCACCCCACCTCCCTTCGTCCATACATTCGAACATCCGGGCCGGACACGATAAGCGCCACCGGCGGCCGGGCCCGCACTGTCCTGACGTCTCCTGCGGACAAGACCCTGCGTCCCGGCCGGCACGCACCCCGGTCAGCCGTCCGGCGTCGGAAGCAGCTCCCAGGTGTCCGGGTGGGGCACCGGGACGGCACGGTCATCGGACCTGCGGACCGGCCAGGGCAGCTCGCCGCCAGCCCGGGCGCCGGCGAGGGCGACGTCGAGGTCGCGGGCGACCCGGCCGACGTCGGCCTTGACGGGCCAGTGGCCCGTCGCATGGTGGGGCACCTCCGGCAGGCGGCCGGGGTGGGCTCGTGCGCCGACCAGCACACCGTCCCTCTCCGCCGCCCGCCGCCGAGCAGCCTCCCGGTCTGCCCGGAGCCAGCGGGCCCAGGCATCGCGGGTGGAGTCGAGGTAGTCGGGGTCGGGCAGGGTCTCGGGCCGGTGGAGGTCCCAGGCGCGCACGGCCTGCACGGACACGGCCTTCGCTCCGGTGCGGCGCACGGTCCCCTCGATCAGCAGCAGCCGGGAGGAGAACAGCATCTCCCCCGAGGCGTGCTGGGCCTCGGTGAAGAAGGAGGTGTCCACACAGCCGGTGCCGTCGTCCACGGAGACGAACACGACGCGCCGGCCACTGCGCATCGGCGGTGTCTGGGTGGCCACGCGCACCCCTGCGACCAGCACCCGCGACTGGGACCGCAGCGAGAGCAGCCGCTCCGCCTTCGTCACCCCGAGCGCCTCCAGGTAGGGGGCGTGGGAGTCCATGAGGTGTGCGGTGACGTCGAGGGCGGTGAGGTCGAGCTCGGTGCGCACCCGGTCCGCGTTCCGCGGGGACGGGAACATCGGCGTCAGCGACTGCAGCTCCACATCCGGCAGGTCCAGGGACAGCTGCCCGTCCACCTGCCGCGGCCGCGCCTTCCGGGACGTCGTGGCGAGCCGCCCCGGACCCGAGCCGTAGCCGGCGGAGTGCTGCATCTCCAGATGGTGCACGAGGTCCGTGCGCGAGGCCCCGCCCGGCGGCAGCAGGCAGTCCAGCGCCCCGAGCTGCGCGAGCCGTTCGAGATTGCGGGCGGTCGGCCGGGCACGGTCGCGCACGTCGGCCAGGCTCATGTAGGGCCTCCCGTCCACGAGCCGCCGCACCTCGGCCTCGCTCAGCCCGGACAGCGCGCTCATCGGCAGACGGATCCCCCAGCGTCCCGGCCCGCGGGAGGCCCCCTGCGCAGACGCCCCCTGCCCAGATGCCCCCTGTGCAGACGCCCCCTGTGCAGACGCCTCCTGCGCAGACGGTCCCGGCACAGGCGGTTCCCCGACGACGGCCGCCTCACCCCCTCCTGCCGGCCCACCGGCGGAGGCGGGTGCCGTCGTCGGGAAGAGGGTCTCGGGCGTTCCCCCGTGGCCTCCATCGCGGGGCGGCAGTCCGAGCTCGGGATGGTCCGGCACCCATTCGACGCGGACGTGGTCGGAGGAGCGGTTCACGTCCACGGGGAGCACGGGGATGCCCATGCGGCGGGCCTCGGCGATCATGAGACGGGCGGGGTACATGCCGGGGTCGTGCTCGAGGATCGCGGCCATGAACGCCTCCGGGTGGTGCGTCTTCAGCCAGGCCGAGTGGTAGGTGGGCACTGCGAACGCCGCCCCGTGCGCCTTGCAGAACCCGAAGGAGCCGAAGGCGTGGAGGGTGGCCCAGACCTCGTCGATGACGTCGAGGCTGTAGCCGCGGGACAGGGCCCGGGAGCGGAAGAACTCCTCCACACGGGTCTCGGCGTCGGAGCCGATGAGACGGCGGAGCTCGTCGGCCTTGGCAAGGCCGCAGCCGGTCATGACGTCGAAGGTGCGCAGCACCTGCTCGTGGAACACGGTGACCCCGTGGGTCTCGGCGAGCACGGGAACGAGGTCCGGGTGCGGGTAGTGGGCCGGCGCCCACCCGTGCCGCTGTTCCAGGAAGGGGCGCACCATGTCCGACTGCATGGGGCCGGGGCGGAACAGGGAGATGTCCACGATGAGATCCTCGAACCGCTCCGGGGCGAGCTTGCCGATCAGCTCCCGCTGGCCCGGGGACTCGATCTGGAAGCAGCCGAGCGTGTGGGTGGTGCGGATCATCTCGTAGGTGGCGGGGTCGTCCAAGGGAACCTGCTCGAGGTCCACCTGCTCGCCGGTGGTGCGGGCGACCTCCTGGAGGGCGTAGGCGATGGCGGACTGCATGCGGACGCCGAGGACGTCGAGCTTGAGCATGCCCATGGGGTCCATGTCGTGCTTGTCGAACTGGCTCATGGGCAGGCCGAGGCCGGAGGGCTGCACGGGGGTGCGCTTCAGCAGGGAGGCGTCCCCGAGGATCACGCCGCACGGGTGCATGGAGATGTGCCGCGGCAGCCGGTCCAGGCGCTCGGTGAGGTCCACGAGCAGGTCCAGCTGCCGGCTGCCCTCGCGGCGCCCGGACTCGAGGCGCTCGGCGAAGCCGCGCAGCTCCGGCATGCGCTCGAGGGCGTCGCGGAAGTGGGAGGCGGAGAACCGCCACAGCTGCTTGGCCACCGCGTCCACCTCCGGGTCCGGCATGCCCAGGGCGAGCCCGGCGTCCCGCACGGCGCCGCGGGCCCGGTAGGCGTTCTGCATGCTCATCAGGGTGGTGCGCTGCTGTCCGAACCGTTCGAACAGCGCCCGGTAGACCTCGTGGCGGCGGGCGGACTCCACGTCGATGTCGATGTCCGGCAGGGTCGAGCGGTCGTCCGAGAGGAACCGCTCCATGAGCAGCCCCTGCGCCATGGGGTCCACGTGCGAGATCCGCAGGGCGTGGTTGACCAGCGAGGACGCTCCCGAGCCCCGAGCCGCCACGCGCACGCCGCGGCCCTCGATCATCCGCACCACCTCGGCCACCGTGAGGAAGTACCCGGAGAACCCGAGCCGGGAGATGATCCCGAGCTCGTGCTCCACACGCTCCTCGAGCTCCCGGCCGGCCGCCGTGGCGGCGAAGGCCGTGCCCGTGAACAGGTCCGGGTAGCGGTCGGCCACCCCCGCCAGGGTCCGCTCCCGCAGCACCCGTGCCGGGTCCCCCTCGATCCCGACGACGGCCGCCTCCGGAACACGCGGCCGCCCCCATCCGAGGTCCTCGGCAGGGTCCACGGCACAGGCCTCGGCCAAGGCCTGGGTGGCCGCGAGCAGGGCTGCAGGGCGGATGTCCGCGGCGTCCGCGACCTCGGCGGCGATCTGCCGCATGGCCGCGGTGGGCTTGAGCCATCCCTGGCCGTTGGGCTGCAGGTCGTGCGCCCCGTCCAGAGCGCTGAGGGCCCGGACGGCGTCCAGGACGTCGGCGGTGGCGGCCCCGTCCGGGGCGGCGTAGCGGACGGCGTTGGTGAGCACGGCGGGCACCCGGACCTGCGCGGCGGCGCGGACCATCTTCACGGCGTGCCCGGTGTCGCACCGCCGCCCGGGTGCGGAGAGGTGGCTGACCGCGTTGACGTGCAGGCTGCGGGCGGGCAGAGCGGCCTTCCAGCGGCGCAGCCCCTGCAGGCCGGCGTTCCAGCGGCGGCGGGCCAGGTGCCGGCCGACGTCCGAGTCCGGGCCGAGCAGGACGAACAGCTCGGGCGTCGGCGGGTTCTTCGGGTCCGCCGCGGTGGGCACCGGTCCGGCGGCGGCCGCGGCCAGCTCGGCGACCGTGAGCACCGGGGCACCGCCGCCGGCGCCGCCCGTGGTGCGGGCGTGCGCCGCCGAGACCACCCGGCACAGCGCAGCGTACCCGGAGCCCCCGCAGCCGCCGCGGGCCAGGATCACCACGCGGCCGGCTTCGGCCCCCGGCTCCTGCGTCCCCGGCCGCTCCCCCGGCGGCAGGTCTGCCCAGGTGACGGCGAGGTCCACGCCGACGATCGGGGCGATCCCGTGCTGCCTGCACGCGGAGACGTGCTTGGCCATGCCGTAGAGGCCGTCGCGGTCGGTGCAGGCGAGCAGGCGCTGCCCGTCGGCGGCCGCGGCGGCGACGAGTTCGGCGGGCCAGGACGCTCCGTAGTGCGCGCTGAAGGCGCTGGCGACCTGCAGGTGGGCGAAGGGCTCGGCGGTCTCGGTCATGCTGACACTCCTGTTCGACGGAACCGGCACCGCCCGATGACGGCGGACGGACCGGGCGGCGGGAAGCACGGACAGAGCGCGACGGGAAGCGCGGACAGGCGTGGGTGAGGCGGACGACGGAGGGAAGGGGCCGGCGTCGGGAAGGACGGGCGGGCGAAGGCCCGCACCTCACGGGGCGGCGGACAGGTGCGGGCTAGGCGGTGGCCACGAGGGGCAGGCAGACCCCGCCGTGGATGCGGATCAGACGCCAGCGGCCGGAGTCCAGGTGATGGGCGACGTCCACGGTCTGCAGCGGAGCGTTGCCGGCACGGGCGAGCCGGACCTGGAGGCGCCAGATCTCGTGGTCCACGAGGCCGGCGCCACGGCCCTTCTCGGCCCGGTGCTCCTCGGCCCACCAGCGGCGGCGCTCGTACCAGCGCACCGGACGCTCGGCGAGCGCGTAGTCCCGACCGTTCCAGCGGAGCCGGTGCGGCGTGCCGTCCTGCGCGCACTCCACGGCGACGGACTGCGTGAAGATTCCCATGGTCTTCTCCCTGATTCCCTGCTCGGTTCTGCCGGCGGACCGGCGTGTGCGGACCCGACGGCGGGATGCCGTCGGGCGGTGGGAGCGGCAGGCCCCGAGGGGCCCTGGACGGGAAGCGCTGGGAAGGCCGCACCCACCATGCTACTCGAACATGTGTTCGAATCGCTTCCCCGAAGCTACGGAGGCGGCCGGACACGATAAGCGTCACTGGGGCGTCGGGGGCCGGTGCGGTGCCCTTCATCCGACCGTCACCGACACGTCACACCGTGCTGTCAGGCTCGATGTCGCGCCGGGGCGTGCGGGGGTTACGCCGGAGGGAACGGCGCGCTTCACGGCGCGTGCCCCGGGGCTGTCCCCGACGACAGAACCGCAGAACAGAGGTACATCGTGAAGACCACCGCCTGCGTCCGCCGCCTCGGCGCCGGAGCCCTCGCCCTGACCCTGACCGGCGGACTGCTCTCCGCAGCCGTCATCGCCCCGTCCGCCGTCGCCGAGAGCGAGTCCGCCGGCGCTGCGGCCGCTCCGGCCTCCTCCCCGCAGCACCGCCCGCACCCGGTCCACCCGGAGCACCCCGGCAAGGGGCCGAAGAACCCGCACCCGGTCCACCCGGAGCACCCGGGCAAGGGACCGAAGCACCCGCACCACCCCGGCACCCCGGAGGAGTTCGACTGGGACCGTGACGCCTACCGCGGTCAGGTAGACGTGCGCCGCACCCCGCACGACTCCCGCCCGAAGGACCCGAACGTGCTCACCGGCCGCGTCTTCGTGGACGCGGACCGCGACTCCCGCCGCCACCCCTCGGAGAAGGGCCTGGCCGGTGTGCGCGTCTCCAACGGCGAGGACGTCGTCCTCACGGACAAGCACGGCCGCTACGAGCTGCCCGTCCGGGACAACATGACGGTCTTCGTCACCCAGCCGACCGGCTACCGCGTCCCGGTGGACGCGGACAACGTCCCGCAGTTCCACTACCACCACCTGCCGGACGGCTCCCCGGAGCTGGAGCACGGCGGCATCGCCCCGACCGGCGAGCTCCCGGCCGCCGTGAACTTCCCGGTGGTGGCGGACGAGCGCATGGCCGAGGAGGACCAGCGCTGCCTGATCGGCGGCGACGTCCAGACCTACACCGAGCAGGAGGTGGAGTACGCCCGCTCCGGCGCGTTCGCGGACCTGGCCGAGCGCACCGACTACACGGACTGCGGCATCCTGTTCATCGGCGACATCGTGGGCGACCGCCCGGACCTGTACCCGCAGTCACGTGAGCTGTCCTCCATGCTCAACGGCCCGGCCTGGTTCCTGCCCGGCAACCACGACCTGGACTTCGACGCCCCGGACTCCGAGCACGCCTTCGACAGCTTCCGCGCCGCCCTCGGGCCCGAGTACTACTCCTACGACGTCGGTGACGCCCACGTGGTCGCCCTGTCCTCCGTGGAGTACCCGCTCGCAGACTCCAGCGGCTACAACGGCTCGATCGACGAGCGCCAGATGGAGTGGCTGCGCCAGGACATCGCCGCGACCCCGAAGGACAAGAAGATCGTGCTGGGCACCCACGTGCCGCTGATGTCCTTCGCGGACAGCACCTCGGCCACCCACTCGATCGACCAGGTGCCCGAGATCTACGAGCTGCTCGAGGGCCGTGAGGTCATCACGGTCGGCGGCCACACCCACTCCACCGAGAACCTGCGCGCCGGCGACCTCGTGGCCGGGTGGAAGGACCTGTTCGGCATCGACGGGCTGCCGTTCGACCACCTGGTGGCCGGCGCGATCTCCGGCGACTGGTACTCCGGACGCCTCGTGGACGGGGGCCGGTACCCGCTGGCCGCCCAGCGCGACGGCGCCCTGCCCGGCGTGGTCACCCTGGACCTGACCGCCGAGGGCATCGCCTCCCGCTTCACCGTCCGCGGCGACGACGGCTCCGACCAGATGAGCCTCGGCCTGAACACCCCGGCCTACCGCGAGTGGTTCGAGGCCAACCAGGACCACGCCAAGAAGGGCGGCGCCAAGCCGCTGGCGGACCCGCACACCGTGGCCGCCGAGGACCTGGCCGGAACCTGGCTGACCGCCAACGTGTTCATGGGCGCCACCGGCACCCGGGTCGAGGTCAGCGTGGACGGAGCTGAACCGGTCCCCGCGACCCGCACCCAGGAGATGGACGGCGAGGAGGTCCGCGTGGGCGCCGAGTACTCGGACCCGACTGCGGCCCAGGAGCAGCTGGTGCACGGCGGCTCCCTCGCCGACCGCACCATGCACCTGTGGCGCCTGCCGCTGCCGTCGGACCTGACCGCCGGCGAGCACACCGCCGAGGTCACCGTGACGGACCTCAACGGCGAGCGCCACACCGAGTCGATCGACTT
The DNA here is from genome assembly GCF_001812555.1 of Micrococcus sp. HMSC067E09. NCBI lineage: Bacteria > Bacillati > Actinomycetota > Actinomycetes > Micrococcales > Micrococcaceae > Micrococcus > Micrococcus sp. HMSC067E09. Next base: position 16,125 of record NZ_KV809440.1, read on the forward strand.
CACCGTGCGCTGATCCTCGCCGCGCGCTGACGCGCGTCCCGCCACGACGACGGCCCCCGTCCCCTCCTCGAGGGGACGGGGGCCGCGCCCTGCAGGCCGGGACCGAGCCGCGCCCAGCCGACCGGGACCGAGCCGTTGCTCACAGCGCCGGCGCCGCCTCCTCTCCCCGCACCGCGCGGGCCGCCATCCAGCGGCTGACCAGACCCATGCCGAGCAGCTCGACGAGCGACTGCGCCACGATCGCCGCACCGGCCAGTTCCCAGCCGGCCGGCAGCGCCACGGCGATCGGCAGCACCACGAACGAGTTCCTCGTGCCGAGCGTGCACACGAGGGTGCGGCGCTGTGGGCGCGGCAGTCCGGCGATGTCCCCGGCCACGGTCCCGGCCAGCACCGCGCCGCCGAGGTAGACCACGCACACCAGCGCGCCGACCCAGAGCACGCCGGACGCCTCGGCCACCGCCGGCGCACTGCCGGCGGCCACGAGGAAGACCACGGCGGTCAGCAGCGGGATCGGCCAGCGGGCCAGCCGCGCACGCCGCGCCTCGCCCACCGGCGAGCGCTGCAGCGACCGCTCGAAGAACGCGGCGGCTCCGAGCGGCACCAGCACCACCAGCACGGCCCCGGTGATCACGCCCGGGCTCAGCAGCGCCGCCCCGAGGCCCGGCAGTCCCCCTCCGGCGCCTCCGACGCCCGCGCCGATGCCTCCCCACAGCACCGTGAACAGCCACACCCACACGGGCAGGCTCACCAGCTGCAGCACCAGGTTCACGGGGGTGATGACCACAGCCGCGGCCCGGTCTCCCCAGGACAGGTAGGAGAACGTCAGGAACCAGTCCGTGCACGGCACCGCGAGCACCAGCAGCAGTCCCAGCGCCAGGGCCGTCACCTGGGCCTCGGAGCCCACGAGCACTCTGCCGAACACCTCCACCCCGGCCACCAGGCACAGGGCGAACACCGGCATCACCAGCCCGTTGGCCACCAGCACGGTGCCGAGCCAGGGGCCGTCCCGGCCGGCCTCACGCAGCCGCTGCAGCGGGGTCTGGACGAAGGTCGCGAACAGCAGCGCCGCCAGCAGCGGCCACAGCAGCACACCGGTCACCGCTGACACACCCGGCACCGCCAGGCCCAGGGCCCCGCCGAGCACGGCCGCACCCAGGTACAGCCACACCTGGTGCTGCTCCAGGCCCGACGGCGGCGCCGTCGCCTCGGTCTGCGCCGTCACGTCCCCGGACGGCCGCGCTCCGGCAGGGCGGGGCACGGCGACATCGTCCGCGGGCCCCGTCTCCTCGTGCCCTGCCTGCCCGCGGGCCGGCTCCTGCGCGTGCCGCTCAGACAAGGCGTTCCTGCACCCCGCCCTGCGGCCGGATCAGCTCCGGCCCGTTGTTCCGCACGTTGCCCACGGCGGTGCCGACGGGGCGCAGCCGCCAGCCGCGCGCCACGGACTCGGCGCGCTCCACCACGCGCCCGACGAGGTCCTCCGCCTCCTCGGCGGAGCCGAGCTTCACCGGCTCGAGCCAGTCAGCCATCAGGGACTCGTCCAGGGGGACGGGCAGACGGTCGTGCAGACGCCCCAGGGAGGCGAGGGTGCCGTCGTCGTCCTCCGGGTCCGGGGAGGCGCAGGTGAGGATGGAGCAGGAGAGCACCCACGGGTCCTCGCCGCGGGCCTGAGCCTCCGGGTCCTTCCACCACTCGTAGAGGCCGGCGAACCAGATGACGGGCCCCTCGCCGTCACCGGCTCCGGCGGGGTGCACGTAGTACGGCTGCTTCTTCGCCGCCTTCCCGTCGGCGCCCTTCTGCCCGGGGTCGGGGGCCTTCCATTCGTAGTAGCCTTCCACGGGCACGGCGCAGCGGCGGGCACGCACGGCAGCCCGGAAGGTCGGCTTCTGCGCCACCGTCTCGGAGCGGGCGTTGAACGCACGCGAGCCCACGGACAGCTCCTTCGCCCACGGCGGCACCAGGCCCCAGCGGGCCACATGGATCCGCCGCGTCACCGCGGCGTCGCCGTCACCCGCCCCGGCGTTCCCCGCATGCGCCACCAGGATCGGCACCTCGGCCGTCGGGGCGACGTTCCAGTTCTCGCGGAGCACCAGCTCCTCGTCTGGCTCGGCGCCGCCCCGGGCCACCAGGTCCCCGGTGGCACGGGCCATCACGTAGCGGCCACACATCTCAACGGTCCTTCCCCTCGTCTGCTCGGCCTCCGGTCACAGCGCACTCGTCTGCCGCATCAAGTCTTCCCCGTCCCGGGCGACGGCGCCACACGCCACGCGTGCTGCGCGCCGGCCCCACCGGACCTGTGACCCGTGCATCCGCCGCCGACCCTGTGATGGGATGGAGGGACCGACGCGGGAGGACGCCCCACCGGCGTGGCACCGCTCCGACCAGCCTGCGGCCCCCGAAGGCCCGCTGGCCCCGGACCGGCACACACGCACCGCAACCGTCCGCCCGTGCACCCCACAGGAGAGGAGCCCACGTGCCCCAGAAGGTGAAGGCCGTCATCGCACGGTCGAAGGACGCCCCCGTCGAGCTGACCACCATCGTGGTCCCGGACCCGGGTCCGGGCGAGGCCGTCGTGGACATCAAGACCTGCGGCGTCTGCCACACGGACCTGCACTACGTCGAGGGCGGCATCGGAGACGACTACCCCTACCTGCTCGGCCACGAGGCCACCGGCGTGGTCTCCGCCGTCGGCGAAGGCGTGACGAACGTCGAGGTCGGGGACACCGTCATCCTGAACTGGCGTGCCGTCTGCGGCGAGTGCCGCGCCTGCAAGAAGGGGGACCTGAAGTACTGCTTCTCCACCTTCAACGCCGAGCAGAAGATGACCCTGGAGGACGGCACCGAGCTGGAGCCTGCCCTGGGCATCGGCGCCTTCGCCGAGAAGACCCTGGTCCACTCCGGCCAGTGCACCAGGGTGGACGGCGTGGACTCGGTGGACGAGCAGGCCGCCGTCGGCCTGCTGGGCTGCGGCGTCATGGCCGGCATCGGCGCCGCCGTGAACACCGGCGAGGTCAAGCGCGGCGAGTCCGTGGCCGTCATCGGCTGCGGCGGCGTCGGCGTGGCCGCGGTGGCCGGCGCGAAGCTGGCCGGCGCCACCACGATCGTGGCCGTGGACATCGACCCGAAGAAGCTGGCGAAGGCCGAGGAGCTCGGGGCCACCGTCACCGTGAACTCGAAGGAGCAGGACGCCGTCGAGGCGATCCGTGAGGCCACCGGCGGCGTCGGCGCAGACGTGGTCATCGAGGCCGTGGGCCGCCCGGAGACCTACGAGCAGGCCTTCTACGCCCGCGACCTCGCCGGCCGCGTGGTGCTTGTGGGCGTGCCGACCCCGGAGATGAAGATCGAGCTGCCCCTGCTCGAGGTCTTCGGCCGCGGCGGCGCCCTGAAGTCCTCCTGGTACGGCGACTGCCTGCCCGAGCGCGACTTCCCGATGCTCGTGGACCAGTACCGCCTGGGCCGTCTGCCGCTGGAGGCGTTCGTCACCGAGAAGATCGGCATCGACGAGGTGAACGAGGCCTTCGACACCATGAAGTCCGGCGACGTCCTGCGTTCGGTGGTGGTGCTCTGATGGCACGCATCGACCACATCGTCACCTCCGGCACCTTCTCCCTGGACGGGGAGACCCATGAGGTGGACAACAACGTCTGGATCGTCGGCGGCGCCGAGGAGTGCGTGGTCATCGACCCGGCCCATGACGCGCACGCCGTGTGGAAGGCCGTCAACGGCCGTCAGGTCCTGGCGATCCTGCTCACCCACGGCCACGACGACCACATCCGCCAGGTCATGGAGTTCCGCCGGATGGTGGACGCCCCCGTGCTGATCCACCCGGACGACCGCATGCTCTGGGACGCCGTGTTCCCGGACGAGGCCCCCGACGGCGCCCTGCAGGACGGCGACACCTTCCGCGTGGCCGGTGTGGAGCTCGAGGTCCGCCACACCCCGGGCCACTCCCCCGGCTCGGTGTGCTTCCACGCCCCGGCCCTGGGAGAGAAGGACGAGGACGGCACCCCCACCGGCGTCGTGTTCTCCGGCGACACCCTGTTCGCCGGCGGCCCCGGCGCCACCGGCCGCAGCTACTCGGACTTCGACACGATCATCGAGTCCATCTCCACGCGCCTGCTGCCGATGTCCGACCGCACGGTGGTCCACACCGGCCACGGCGACTCCACCACCATCGGCGCGGAGGCACCGCACCTGGACGAGTGGATCGCCCGCGGCCACTGACCGCCCTGCCACCACGGTGCGGGCCTTCGGCCCCGTCCCGGCGACGGACCCGGCGACTTCCGCGGAAGGCGCCGGGTCCGTCGTCGTCTGCCCTCGGAGCCCTGGCGCGGTGGCCCTTCCGCAGGCGCACAGCATCTGAGGAGGGTCTGTCAGAATGGGTGACCGTGAACGACACCGCCCAGCCCGAGCCCGTCCAGCCCGAGCCCGCCGCGTCCGGGACCACCGGCTCCGCCGAGGCAACCCCCCGGCCACGCGTGGTGCTGATCGGCGGGGCATCCGGCTCCGGCAAGTCGTTCCTCGCCCGCCGCTACGGTCGTCCGCACCTGCCGCTGGACTCCTTCTACCGGCCGCAGTCCGAGGACGCCGCCGAGGGCGGGGACGGCCCGGCCTTCCCGCGCACCCCCTACGGGGAGATCGACTGGGACGACGCCGGCACCTGGAACGGCCCGGCCGCCGTCGAGGCGATCGTGCAGCTGCGTCAGACCGGGACCGCGCAGATCCCGGACTACGACATCTCCACGTCCTCGATCGTGGGCACGGTGCCGTTGCACCTGGAGTACGGGAACGGCTCCGAGGCCGACGCCTCGGGTGCCGGCGGCGTGGGCGGGCCGATCGTGGCCGAGGGCATCTTCGCCACGCAGATGCCGGCCCTGCTCGAGGCGGCAGGGGTGCCCTTCGACGCCTGGTACATCGACCAGTCGCCGGTGACCACCGCCGTGCGCCGCTTCGCCCGGGACGTGGCCGAGCGCCGCAAGCCGATCCCCTTCCTGCTCCAGCGCGGCTGGGCCCTGTTCCGCACGGACGGCGCCCGGAAGCAGGCCGCGGTGGACGCCGGATTCATGGCCCGCTCCACGGCGGACATGCAGCACGACCTGTTCGCCATGGCCGGTGCGCCCGCCGAGGACGCCTGAGCCCGCGCCGCAGGTCACGGGCGGGGGCGACCGGCCCCGGGCCCTGCCGCCGGCGGCCGTCCGGACGTGCCCGCTGCCGGGTCAGACCGCCAGGTCCACCAGGGACATGCCGCGCTCGGCCGCCCAGTCCGCGTACTCGGCGCGCAGCGCCGCCACGAACTGCTCCACGCTCGCGCCGGGGTGCACGTCCTCGGCCCCGCCCACGGTGCGCGGGTCCATCGGCATGCCGAGCTCCCGGTAGACGTCCGTGAGCACCGCACGCAGCGGCGCGGCGTCCGCGACCACCACGTGGGTGGAGAACAGCCAGGCGCCCTTGACCACACGCTGGGCGGAGCCGGCCAGCTTCACCGGGTGCTCGGGGGCCGGGCCCTGCACGGAGAACTCGCCGGGGCAGTACTCCCCGGGGATCTCTCCCACCGAGGCCGGCACGTCCATGCGGGCGAATGCGCGCACGAACAGGTCGGCGAACGCGGAGAAGCGTGCCCGCTGCGTCACGGCCGCGTCCTCCTGCAGGCACAGGTGGTCCACCACCACGCAGCCGTGGTGGTAGGCCGCCGCCCGTCCGCCGGCCCGGCGGGTCAGGGGTGCGAAGCCGTGGGCCCGGGCCGCCGCTGCCGCCGCCTCGAAGCCGGGCAGCCGCGTATCGCGCTGGCCGAACGCGACCGTCGGCTCGGGCACGTAGACACGGATCAGATCGTCCAGGTCCTTCCCCTCCGCCGCGGCAGTGCGGAAGACGGACAGCTCGCCCATGGCCCAGTCGAGGTCCTCGGCGGCCCCCAGGGTCCGCTCCTGCACCGCCCAGCGCAGCCGGCGGACTGCGCTCACAGGCCGGCCTCGGCCGGCCAGGAGCGCAGGGTGAGGGTCTGTTCGACGTGGGCGAAGGGGCCGTCGTCGTCATGGAGGACGGTGCTCGTCAGGCCCACGCCGTCCGGGCCCACGGTGACCTGGCCTGCGAGGCCGAGCCAGTGGCCGCTGGGCTCGCGGTACAGATGGATCTGCAGGTCCACGTTGGGGAAGAACCAGCCCCCGGGCTTCGGCGGCAGGGCCGGGGCGATCCCGTTGGCCGTGTCCGTGAGTCCGATCAGGCGCACCAGATCGCTCGTGGGCTCCCCCGCCACCATCTCACGGTCCGTGGTGATCCACACCCGGCCGTGGCCCGGCGCGTGACCGGGGACGGTGACGCCCTCGAGGGAGGCGATGTACCCGCCGGCCCACCCCTGGAGCGCGTTCTGCGCCTGCGCCTGCGAGCGCGGCGGGAGGGGCTCGTCCGGCAACTGGGCGACAGCGGAGGTGTCCGAGGTGGACAGCAGCCAGGCACGCAGGGTCAGCACGGTGCGGCCCCGGGCCTGGAGCACGGATTCGACCAGCTCGATGGTGCGGCCCGGACGCAGGGTGCGTGTGGTCACCTCCAGCTCCCCGGCCCAGAGCGTGCCCAGGATGTCGTAGGAGAGCCGTCCCACCCGCAGCCCGGGCGTGGTCTCATGCGCGCTCACCTCATGCAGCAGCAGGCCCGAGACCGCGGCCATGTGCATCTCCTCGGCCCGCCACGCGCCCTGGGCGTGCACGGTGGAGCGCACGCGGGAGGTGCGGACGCCGTCGGCATCCACGGTGGGCTCGCCGAGGCGGACGTAGAAGGCCGCCGGGTCGCCGGCGGAGGACTCGGGGGTGGGCGCGTTGTCGGTCATGGGCCTCAGTCTGCCAGAACGACGACGGCCGGTGACGTCCCCGCAGGGACGTCACCGGCCGTCGTGGCGCGGGGCCGAGCCGGCGCTCAGCGGCGCATGATGCGCCGGGCCACTCCGTTGCCCAGCAGCTGCAGGGCCTGCACGAGCACGATCACCACGGCCACCGCCAGCCACGTCACCTCGGGCCGGAAGCGGTTGTAGCCCTCGACGATCGCGAAGTTGCCGATCGAGTTGCCGCCGATGATGCCGGCCAGGGCCGCCATGTCCACCAGGGAGATGATCACGAAGGTGAAGCCCAGGATCAGCGGGCCGAGGGTCTCGGGCAGCACCACGGTGCGGATGATCCGCATGCGGGAGGCGCCCATGGCGCGGGCGGCCTCGATCACCCCGGGGTCCAGGGAGACGAGGTTCTGCTCCACGATGCGGGCGATCGCGAATGCCGAGGCCCACACCATGCAGAACGCCACCGCGGTGTTGCCGATGCCGATGCCGACCACCTTGATGGTGAGCGGCTGCAGGGCCGCGATGAGGATCACGAACGGGATCGGCCGGATCAGGTTCACGATGAAGTTCGTGACCAGGTACACGGCGCGGTTGGCGAAGATCCCGCCGGGGCGGGTGGTGTACAGCAGCAGGCCCACCAGAAGCCCGATCACGCCGCCGACCACGAACGCCCACGCCACCAGGTACAGGGTGTCGCCGAGGGCGACCCACAGCTCGGGGCCGTAGTAGCTCCAGTCCAGGTTCCGGTACTTCTCGATCACGCCTGGGTCACCTCCTGCACCTCGCCGGCCTGGGCCAGCTGCGTGACGAACGCCTCCACGTCGTCGGCGGCACCGGTCAGGGACACGGTGAGCAGCCCGTACGCGGAGTCCTTGGTGGCGGACATGCCGCCGTGGACGATCTCGAAGCCGACCCCGCGCGTCGAAGCCGTGCCCAGCACAGCCGAGACCGCGGGCGCGTCCTTGAGGGACACCATCACGAGCCGGCCGTCGGTGCGCTCCCGGATGCGGGCGATCTCCTCGGCGTTGGGCCGGTCCTTGAGCGCCGTGGTGACGAAGGACGCGGCATCCGCGGAGTGGTTCGTGCGGGAGAACAGGTCGAACACTCGACCGGATTCCACGACGCGGCCCGCGTCCATCACGGCCACCCGGTCCGCAATGGAACGGATGACCTCCATCTCGTGGGTGATGGCCACGATCGTCACACCGAGCTCCTCGTTGACGCGCCGCAGCACGGACAGGACCTCGGAGGTCGTGGACGGGTCCAGCGCGGAGGTGGCCTCGTCCGCGAGCAGGATCTCCGGCTCGGCGGCCAGGGCACGGGCGATGCCCACGCGCTGCTTCTGCCCGCCGGAGAGCTGCTCCGGGTAGTGCTTCGCCTTGGACTCCAGGCCCACGAACTCCAGCAGCTCGGCCACACGCTCCCGGCGCCTGGCCTTCGGCCAGCCGGCGGTGGCCAGGGCGTAGTTCACGTTGCCGGCGACGGTCCGCGAGTGCATGAGGTTGAACTGCTGGAACACCATGCCGATGCGTCGACGCACCGGCCGCAGCTTCGCCTCGGAGAGCGCGGAGACCTCCTCGCCGAGCACCGTGACGGTGCCGGAGGTGGGCTTCTCCAGTCCGTTGATCATGCGGATCAGGGTGGACTTGCCGGCGCCGGAGAAGCCGATGACTCCGAAGACCTCGCCGCGGTGGACGGTCAGGGAGACGTCGTCCACCGCCGTGACCTCGCCGCTGCGCCCGCCGAAGACGCGGCTGACGTGGTCGAAGACGATGACGGGCTCCCCCGCGGCGCCCTCTGCGGTGCGCCCGGGGGCGAGCTGCTTTCGGTCAGGGGTGTGCGCTGCCATGGGCATCAGGAGCCCTGCTCGGCGATCGCGGCCTGGTAGTCCTCGGTGACCCGATCGATCTCGTCCTGCTCCAGCTGCACCGGCACGGAGGTGCCGGAGGAGAGCTCGGCGTCCGAGTCCAGGATCTGCTGGTTGTGGTAGAGCTCGGCGAGCTTCTTGTACGTCTCGTCGTCCTTGTCCTCCTGGCGGACCACGAACCCGTTGACGAACGGCTTGGCGGCGTCTGCGGACGGGTCGTCCTGGAACAGGGCGGTGTTCGTGTCGATCCCGGCGTCTGCGGAGAAGTCGTTGTTGATCACCGCGCCCTGCACGGACTCCAGCGCGTTCACGGTCTGCTGCGCGGCCACCGGCTGCACCTTCACGGTGGAGGCGGACTCGTCGATGTCCTTCGGCTCCGGGCGGATCGTGTCGTTCTTGAGCGTGACCAGGCCGGCCTGCACGAGCACGCCGATGGCACGGCCCTGGTTGACGGTGTCGTTCGGGATCGCGACGGTGTCCCCCTTCTGGAAGTCCTCCACGTCCTTGTACTTCTTCGAGTACAGCGGCAGGGGGATGATCTCGGTGGAGCCGATCATCACCAGGTCGCTGCCCGAGGCCTCGTTGTAGTCGGCCAGGTAGGCGATGTGCTGGAACCAGTTCATCTGGATGTCACCGTTCTCCAGCGCCGGGTTCGGCTGGGTGTACTCCGTGAAGTTGCGGATCTCCACGTCGAGGTCCAGCTCCTTCTTGGCAAGCTCCACGAACAGCTTGTTGGTCTCGTTCTCGCCCACGATGCCGATGACGATCTTGCCCTTGCCGCCGTTGGCGGAGTCGTCCTGCGCCTGCGAGTTGCAGGCCGAGAGGGCCAGGGAGCCGACGGCGGCGAGGGAGAGGGCGCCGAACGAACGGCGGGACAGTGCGGGGTGCTGGGACATGGGGGATCTCCTCTGGGACAGGGGGGGGAAACGACGCCTGCCCGTCCTCGGCTCGTCCGGGACGGGGTCGGGTGCGGTGCTGAACGGCGCGCCCGGCCGGGGCGGGGACGGAGAGTGCCGACGCCGGTGGGGCCGCGCCTGCGCGGACAGGGCGGAGACGCCCGTGCCGCGCCGGTGTACTTCCTTTCGAGGGTCTGCTCTTGCCCGCCTCCAGCCACCGCGCGCGTCCCCGTCGTCGGGGTCCTCCGCGCGGCGGAAGTGGGCCGCTTCTCGGTCCGATACCACCCGTGAACATGGGGTTGGTGAGCGGCTCGTCCTGGGACCACGTGGCCCCGCTTCGCCGGCGGGGCCGTAAGCCGCTTCTCCTGAAGCTGGGCATGATCGTAACGTGTCCACGCGCCGCGCACGGCATTCCGGGCGGCTTCTGGGGGCGCATGTGAGGGATTCCACGCCCGGCACCGGGCTGCATGACGCCGCATGACCTTCCGCAGGGCGGTCGGAGACGACGGCGGCCCGCACCCTCGCGCAGAGGATGCGGGCCGTCGTCGACCGCTCGGTGCCGGGGAGGGCGTGCAGAGCAGGTCAGGCGGGCGGGCTCAGAAGTCCCAGTCGTCGTCTTCGGTGTTCTCGGCCTTGCCGATCACGTAGGAGGAGCCGGAGCCGGAGAAGAAGTCGTGGTTCTCGTCCGAGTTCGGGGACAGGGCGGAGAGGATCGCCGGGTTCACGTTGGTGGTCTCGGCCGGGAACATCGCCTCGTAGCCCAGGTTCATCAGGGCCTTGTTGGCGTTGTAGTGCAGGAACTTCTTGACGTCCTCGGCCAGCCCGACGGAGTCGTAGAGGGCGTGGGTGTACTCGACCTCGTTCTCGTACAGCTCGAAGAGCAGCTCGTAGGTGAAGGCCTTGAGCTCCTCGCGCTTCTCCTCGGGCAGGGTCTCGAGGTTCCGCTGGTACTTGTAGCCGATGTAGTAGCCGTGCACGGCCTCGTCGCGGATGATCAGGCGGATCAGGTCCGCGGTGTTGGTCAGGCGCGCGTGGGAGGACAGGTACATCGGCCAGTAGAAGCCGGAGTAGAAGAGGAAGGACTCCAGCAGGGTGGAGGCGATCTTCTTCTTGTACGGGTCCTCGCCGTCGTAGCGTTCGACGATCAGCGCGGCCTTGCGCTGCAGGTTCGTGTTCTCCCGGGACCAGCGGAAGGCCTCGTCGATCTCCTTGGTGGAGGCGAGGGTGGAGAAGATCGAGGAGTAGGACTTCGCGTGCACCGACTCCATGAACGCGATGTTCGTGTAGACGGCCTCCTCGTGCGGGGTGATGGCGTCCGGGATGAGGGACACGGCGCCGACGGTGCCCTGGATGGTGTCCAGCAGGGTCAGGCCGGTGAACACCCGCATGGAGAGCAGGCGCTCGTCGTCGGTCAGGTTGGACCAGGACTGCGCGTCGTTGGACAGCGGAACCTTCTCCGGCAGCCAGAAGTTGTTCACGAGGCGGTTCCACACCTCGACGTCCTTCTCGTCCTGGATGCGGTTCCAGTTGATCGCTTCGACGAGGTGATGCTGCTGGTCAGTCACGGAGTGCTCATCCTTCGGCGGTACGTGGGGCCGGCTTCTCACACAGGAGAATCGGCGTGTTCTTGCGGCTTCCAGGGTGATCGGCACGCACGGAAGCCCGGCTGTTCGAGTGGTCAGTCTAGGCCGACGGCCGGACACGTCGGGCGTGCCTCGCCGTGGGCGGAACGGGGTGTCCCCGGGGTGTCCCCCAGGGGTGTGACGGAGGGGCCGGGCGGGTTCTCGCCCGGCCCCTTCCGTGCATCACGACGACGGCCGCTCGCCGCCTTCCGGTGCGGCGGCGGACGGCGCGTGGCCGGCTCAGAGCATGCAGGACACGCAGCCCTCGACCTCGGTGCCTTCCAGGGCGAGCTGGCGCAGGCGGATGTAGTAGATCGTCTTGATGCCCTTCTTCCAGGCGTAGATCTGCGCACGGTTCAGGTCACGGGTGGTGGCCGTGTCCTTGAAGAACAGCGTCAGGGACAGCCCCTGGTCCACATGCTGGGTGGCAGCGGCGTAGGTGTCGATGATCTTCTCGTAGCCGATCTCGTACGCGTCCTCGTAGTACTCGAGGTTCTCGTTGGTCAGGTACGGGGCCGGGTAGTAGACGCGGCCGAGCTTGCCCTCCTTGCGGATCTCGATCTTCGAGGCCACCGGGTGGATCGAGGAGGTCGAGTTGTTGATGTAGGAGATCGAGCCGGTCGGCGGGACGGCCTGCAGGTTGCGGTTGAAGATGCCGTGCTCCATGACGGAGGCCTTGAGCTCGAGCCAGTCCTCGCGGGTCGGCAGGTGGATGTCCGCGTCCGCGAACAGGGCTGCGACTCGCTCGGTGGCGGGCTTCCACTCCTGCTCGGTGTACTTGTCGAAGAACTCGCCGGAGGCGTACGTCGAGTCCTCGAACCCGCCGAACCTCTGACCGCGCTCGATGGCGATCTTGTTCGAGGCGCGCAGCGCGTGGAACAGCACCGCGTAGAAGTACATGTTCGTGAAGTCGATGCCCTCCTCGGAGCCGTAGTGCACCCGCTCGCGGGCGAGGTAGCCGTGGAGGTTCATCTGCCCCAGGCCGATGGCGTGGGAGCGTTCGTTGCCCTTGGCCACCGAGGGGACCGACTGGATGTCGGACATGGTGGACACGGCGGTCAGCGCGCGGATCGCCGTCTCGATGGACAGGCCGAAGTCCGGCGAGTCCATGGTCTTCGCGATGTTCATGGAGCCGAGGTTGCAGGAGATGTCCTCACCGACCTCGGCGTAGGTCAGGTCCTCGTTGTACTGCGAGGCGGAGGAGACCTGCAGGATCTCGGAGCAGAGGTTGGACATGGTGATGCGGCCGGCGATCGGGTTCGCGCGGTTCACGGTGTCCTCGAAGACGATGTACGGGTAGCCGGACTCGAACTGGATCTCCGCGAGGGTCTGGAAGAACTCGCGCGCGTTGATCTTGGTCTTCTTGATCCGGGCGTCGTCCACCATCTCGTGGTACTTCTCCGTGACGGAGATCTCGGAGAACGGCTTGCCGTAGACACGCTCCACGTCGTACGGGGAGAAGAGGTACATGTCCTCGTTGCGCTTGGCCAGCTCGAAGGTGATGTCCGGGATGACCACGCCGAGGGACAGGGTCTTGATGCGGATCTTCTCGTCCGCGTTCTCACGCTTCGTGTCCAGGAAGCGATGGATGTCCGGGTGGTGCGCGTGCAGGTACACGGCGCCGGCTCCCTGGCGGGCGCCGAGCTGGTTCGCGTAGGAGAAGGAGTCCTCGAGCAGCTTCATCACGGGGATGACGCCGGAGGACTGGTTCTCGATCTGCTTGATGGGGGCACCGTGCTCACGGATGTTGGTGAGCGACAGGGCCACGCCGCCGCCGCGCTTGGACAGCTGCAGGGCGGAGTTGATGCCGCGGGCGATGGACTCCATGTTGTCCTCGATGCGCAGCAGGAAGCAGGAGACGAGTTCGCCGCGCTGCTTCTTGCCTGCGTTGAGGAAGGTCGGGGTGGCGGGCTGGAAGCGGCCGGCGACCATCTCGTCCACAAGGTGCTCGGCCATGGCCTGGTCGCCCTGGGCGAGGTGGAGGGCCACCACGGAGACCCGGTCCTCGTAGCGCTCGAGATAGCGCTTGCCGTCGAAGGTCTTCAGCGCATAGGAGGTGTAGAACTTGAAGGCGCCGAGGAAGGTCGGGAAGCGGAACTTCGCCTTGTAGGCACGGTCGAACAGGCCCTTGACGAACTCGAACGGGTACTGCTCGAAGGTCTCGGACTCGTAGTAGTCGTTCTCCTGCAGGTAGGTCAGCTTCTCCTCGAGGTCGTGGAAGAAGACCGTGTTGTTGTTGACGTGCTGCAGGAAGTACTGCCGCGCGGCGGCGTGGTCGGCCTCGAACTGGATCTTGCCGTCGGGGCCATACAGGTTCAGCATGGCGTTGAGCTCGTGGTAGCCCAGACCCTGCCACTCCGGCGGCAGGTGCTTGGCCTGCTGGATGAGGTCCTGCTCGGTGACGGTCATCAGAAGATCCCTTCCAATCCTTCGCGGACGCGGGTCACGTCGTCCGACGTGCCCATGAGTTCGAACTTGTACATCAGGGGCACCTGACACTTGCGGGCGATGATGTATCCCGCGAGGCAGTACCCCTCGTTGAAGTTGGTGTTGCCGCTGGCGATCACGCCCTGCAGCAACCTCCGGTTCCCCTCGACGTTGAGGAACTTGATCACCTGCTTGGGGACCGCCCCCTTCCCGTCTCCCCCGCCGTAGGTGGGGGTGAGCAGGACGAACGGGGCGGTGGCCTCCAGCGTCGGCTCCTTCGTGATCAGGGGCAGCCGCGCCGTCTGACCCTCGGGCAGGGCGAGCTTCTGGACGAAGCGGTGCGTGTACCCGGACGCCGAGGAGAAGTAGATGAGCCGGGCGTCCGTGGGGACGAGTCCCTGCGCTGCGGCAGATCGGATGTGGTGGAGGTCCGCGCCTCGGGTCATCTGCACCGCGTTGCCACTCAAGCGACTGAGGTGGCGGCGGCCTGGGCCAGCTCCTCGATCTTGTCCGGGCGGAAGCCGGACCAGGAGTCGGACTCGGTCATGACGACCGGTGCCTGCATGAAGCCGAGGGCCCGAACCTGCTCCAGGGCCTCCGGGTCCTGGGACATGTCGACGGTCTTGTAGGCGATGCCCTTCTTGTCCAGCGCACGGTAGGTGGCGTTGCACTGCACGCAGGCCGGCTTGGTGTAGACGGTGACGGTCATCTGCATCCCTTTGCTTCTCATCCGACGGGCCCCGACTGGGGCTCACATCGGTCCCGGAGCGGAATCCGGGGATTCGTGCTTTCGTTCCCATCGATACTACATGTGGTGATCGGCGGGCGCGACCATCCCTAGATGTAGTGCTTACACGGATGTCATTCATCGTTCACACTCTCTCCACACCCCATCCACACTCCCGGCCGACCACGATCCGCGCGAACACGCGGATCGGGCCGCTTCGACCCCACGCTGTCCACAGCCGGTGGACGGGCACAGTGCACATCTGCACACGCCTTTCAGCGATGTCCACCACTCAAAACGTCGGCGTGTCTGCATGGTCCGGACACTAGATGTAGGCCCGGACAGGACAAGGACTCCCCCGCGGCGCCTGTCGACCCGCCGCCCTCGGCCGAGGACTGACCATGCTCTGCCCCTCCCGATCGTCGGCGGGGCCGGACAGGGACGGCCGAGGGCCGCCACCGTGGCTCCCATCAGCTCACGACGACGGCCCTCTGCCTTCGACGGGCGGCGCGGGGAATCGCCTCTCCCGCCGGATTCGTGACGGCGTGGCCCTCAGGCCATGCCGAACCTGCGGCGCAGCGCCACCAGGCCGGTCGCCCCGCCCAGACCTGCCAGCGCGAGGCCGCCGGCAGCGGAGCCACCGGTCTCCACCTTGTCCGGGACGGTGTGACCGTCGTCCGCCGGCTCGTTCGGGTCCTCGGGCTGCGTGTCCCGCAGGAGAAGCTGCGGCGTCATGTCCTTCTTGTCCTCGGCGTTCATGCCGGCCACCGGGACGGCGCCGTCCAGCGTCGCGTCGTAGGTCTTCTGGGTCATCGGGTCGATCAGGCTGAGCCTCCTGTAGGTCTTGCCGTCCGGGCCGACGCCCTCGGCCTCGATCCAGCTCAGGTCCGACTCTCCGGACAGGGTGCTGACGTTGGTCCCGTAGTGTCTGCCGGATTCGAACCCGTGCAGCGGGAACACGCTCGGCGTGTGCTCGGTCCACTCGACCTCGTCGGCGGGCACATAGTGCGTCCCGGTGGCGGTGGCGTCGTCGCTCTGCCAGCGGAACGGCATCCACTCGCGGACGTCGCTGGTGAAGGCCCAGCCGCCGCCGTCGAGGAAGCCGCGGTCGTTCATGTTCATGGGGACCGCGGTCCAGTGGACGTCGATCCAGAGCGGCCCGGACTCGGTGTTGGTATTCTCGCACCGGTGGTCCACGGGCGTGCCGCCCTTCGCCATGTCCAGGGTCGCCACCACCTCGGCGGTGCCGTCGACCGTGACGGTGACGTCCACCTCGCCGACGTGGCTGGTGTCCGTGCCCTCCTCGAGCCCGAGCGCGTCGCCGAGGTCACTGGTCCACACGGTGCCGACCGGGCCCTCGAAGCTGAACGGGACCTCCACCGGCTCGGTGTCGGCGCCGCGGGGCACCGCGGTGACCGTCACCTGGTCCGCGGCGACGGCGCCCTCCTGACCGGGACCGCGCTGCAGTGCGAACACGATCTGGTGGGCGCTGCGCAGTCGCCCGGTGGAGTCGGGCTCGCCGACGCCCTTGCCCGTGGTGGAGCCCACGAAGCAGCCCCAGACGGCGGGGTCTCCGATCCCACCCACCGGGCCGGGTTCCGGGTTGCCGCCCTGGGTGCCGGCGGTCTCGGCACCGGCTCCCGGTGCCAGCATTGCTGCGGTCAGGGCCAGCGCCCCCATGCCGAGGGCGGTGCGGTGGCCGATGGTCGTCGCGCGGGTCATGATGCTTCACTCCCATGGATGTGCGTGTGACCGCGGCCGGCCTGGCGCGGCCGAAAGGAACGTGCCCCATGTCACATGTCCCCTCCGCGTCACAGCCTACGAATCCGGTGAGCAGATGCCAGGGGAACACCGACATCGCAACAGCCCTGTCACCCACGACACAGAATGGTCACGCCCGGTCCGTCTCCCGCGCGATGAGCCTCGCCAGCGGTCCGGCGCGCTTCAGGTCCTCGGGCCGCCCACAGGCCACGATCCGGCCGGCGTCCAACACCACCACCTGGTCCGCGGCGTCCAGCCCGGCCGAGGTGTGCGTGGCCTCCACGATCGTCGCCTCCGGCAGCGCCGCGCGCAGGCCGGCGCGCACCGCCGCGGCGGTCTCGGGGTCCAGGTGGGAGGTGTACTCGTCCAGCAGGAGAACCCGCGGGCGGGCCAGCACGGCCCGGGCCACGCCGAGCCGCTGACGCTGCCCGCCGGACAGCCGACGGCCCTGCTCCCCGACCTCGGTGTCCAGTCCCCCGCGCTTCCGCACGGTCTCGGCCAGCTGTGCCGCCTCGAGCGCCTCCCACAGCCGATCGTCGCCGGCCCGGGGCGCAGACAGCCGGAGGTTCTCGGCGATGCTGCCGCGGAACAGCGTGGTCTGCTGGGTCACGTAGTGCGTGGCCGTCCTCAGGTCCTCCAACGCCACGGCGGACACCGGAACCGCGGCCCCCTCGGCCCCGGTCAGCGCGACCGTGCCGGCCGTGGCGTCGTCGTGCCGGGCAAGCAGGCGCAGGATCGAGGACTTGCCGGAGCCCGAGGCGCCCATCAGCGCCGTGTGACTGCCGGCCGGGACCTCGAGCGTGATGCCCGCGAGTGCCGTCGGACGCGCCTCGGCCTCGGACGGATACGCGTAGTCCACGTCCTCCACGCGCACGCCCAGAGACCCCGCGGGCACCGGCACCGGCGTCGGCGGGTCCGCCACGTCGGGGGCCCTCACGGCGATCTGGTGCACACGGCGCGCCGCGGCCATCGAGGCGTCCAGCGTCCCGGCGAACCCACGCACGCCGGCGGTCGCGTCGAACAGCGCCCACACCATCGCGGTGAAGGCGGCCAGCGGCACCAGGTCCGCCCCGGACGCCGCACCGGCTGCCACTACGGCCGGCAGCGTGGCCAGGGACACCGCCTGGGCAGCGCCCTCCCGTGCCACGGCCCACCGGCCGCGGACGGCGCCGTCGGACTGCAGCGCCTCGTCCAGCGCCGCCGTCTCCTCCAGCCGACGATCCACATGGCCGTAGCCGGTCACCTCGGACATGCCCTGCACCGAGTCGGTGATGTGCTGAGCGATCTCGCCACGCCGCGCGTTGGCCGCGTCGGCTCCGCGCTGGCTCGCCCGCACGCCCAGCGCCGGGACCACGACCACGGACAGGCCCAGCCCGACCCCCGCCGCCAGCGCCGCCGGCCCGCCGACCTGCGGTCCCATCACGGCCAGGACCAGCGCGGGCATCGTCACCGCGGTCACCGCCGGTGCCAGGGTGTGCGCGAAGAACACCTCGATCCGGTCGACGTCCTTGGTCGCCCGCGTCAGCAGGTCACCCGAGGAGGCGTTCCGCGCGGCCTGGTGCGCCAGGGGCACCAGCGCGCGGTACAGGCGCACGCGCAGCAGCTCGAGCGCCTTGAACGCCACCCAGTGGCCCAGGAAGTGCTCGAGGTAGCCGGCCACGGCCTTCACCAGGGTCAGCCCGGCCAGCACGCCGATCAGCGTCCACACCGTCCCGGGCAGCCATGCCGGCGTCGGCCCGTCGACCGCCAGGGACGCGATCGCCCCGGCGCCCATGCCCAACAGCGCCGCCGCCGCGGCGAAGTAGACGTGCCGGAACAGCACCGAGCCGGCCAGCGGCCACAGCACCGGGGCCGTGGCGCGGATCAGCCAGCGGCCCACCTCTACCAGCGGGGCCGTCCGCGACTGCGCCGTCGTCGTCATCGCCGCTCCTGCTCCACCCGTCCGCCGCGCACGCGCACGGCACGGCCCGTCACCAGGGCGGGGCGGTGCGTCGCGAGCACCACGGTGGCCCGCTCCCCCAACCGCTCGATTGCCTGCTCGATCACAGCCTCGGACTCCAGGTCGACCTGGCTCGTCGGCTCGTCGAGGATCACCAGGGGTCGGCCGGCCAGGAACGCGCGGGCCAGGGCGATCCGCTGGCCCTGACCGCCGGAGACGCCCAATCCGCGCTCGCCCACGGGTGTGTCCAGTCCCTGCGGCAGCGTGCGCGCCCAGCCCGCCAGGTCCACCTGCTCGAGGGCGTCCCAGAGCTGTTCGTCCGTGGCCCCCGGTGCGGCGATGCGCAGGTTCTGCGCCAACGACGCCCGGAACAGCCACGTGTGCTGCTGCACCACGGCGGAGGCCGCACGCACCTCGTCCTGGGTCGCCGCGGTCAGCGGGACGCCGTTCACGTGCACGGTGCCCGAGGCCGGCAGCAGGTCCCCGGCGAGCAGGCCCAGCAGCGTGGACTTGCCCGAGCCCGAGGTGCCCAGCAGCGCCGTGGTCTCCCGTTCGGCCACGGTCAGGTCCACGTCCGTGAGCACCGGCCTGTCCGGCTCGTAGCAGAAGTCCACGCCCTGCACGACGACGGCCCCCTCCTGCGCAGGATCGCCTCGCCTCGGCGCAGGCTCGGCCGGGGACGACGCGGCCGGAGCCGTCTCGGCCGGGGTGCCGGGCCGTCTGGCATCCGGTCTGCCACCGGGGTGAGCCTGCCCGACGGGCACCACGCCGCGGTCCACGAAGGCGGTCATCATCCGTTGCCCGGCCCGACCGGCCATGCCGATGTAGAAGAACCCGCCGATCTGCTTCATCGGAGCGGTCAGCTGAGTCGACAGGAGCACCAGGGCGAGGGCCCCGGCCACGGTGACGGCGCCGTCGTCGTGCCTGACCCAGGCGAGCAGCACGGCGGCGGAGACCATGAACAGGGAGAACACGGACTCGGTGACGAACAGGATGAGCTGGTTCCGCGCAAGCAGGGACATGGTGGCCCGTCGGTTCTGCTCGCCGGCGGCCTGAAGGCGGTCGCCCACACGGCCGGCCGCACGCAGGCCCACGAGCGTCGGCAGGCCCTGGATCGCCTCCAGGAACTGGCCGGCCAGCCGCATGCGCATCTCGCGGGACGCGGCGGACACGCCCGCCACGAGGCGGCGGAACCCCATGATCGCCAGGGGGATCACCGGGACCAGCAGGAGCAGCACCAGGGCGGAGAGCCAGTCCACGAAGACCGCTGCCAGCAGGATGGTCAGCAGCGGCGCCAGCACCGCGCCCACCAGGCGGCCGACGTAGCCCTGGCGATACTCGGTCACGCGCTCCACGGAGTCGGTCATCATCGCCACGAGCCGGCCGGTCTGCGCACCGGTGAAGCGTGCCGGGCCGAGGGCGAAGGCACGGCGCAGCAGCGCCCCGCGCAGGCGGCGGGACTCGGCGGCGATGCTGCGCCCCTGGACGGCATGCGAGCCGGCCTCTGTTGCCGCCGCCACGAGCGCTGCCGCCACGGCGGCAGCCACCACGGGGACGGACACCTGGGCGGAACGGTCGAGGGCGTCGGCGAGCAGCCGGCCCACACAGAGCATCACGGCGCCGACCGCCACCGTGCGCAGCGCCTCGCAGGCGACCTGGACACGGACGGCCGGCGCACCGGGGGCGAAGAGCGGGTGAGCGGGCATGGGGTCCATCGTAGGTCGGCCGCACACCCGGTCCGCGCGGGCCTCAGCAGAGACGCCGCGGGCCCGCGCCGGGTCGGCACGGGCCCGCGGCGTGTGCAACGCCGTCGCCGCCGAGGCTCAGTCGTCGTCGTCCTCGTCGTCCTCGTCGTCGTTCGACGGGGAGTCGGAGTCGGCCGGGCTCGGAGACGGCGAGGAATCCGCGGACCTGTCCGCCCTGCGTCGGTCGCGGTCGTCGCCGTCCTCGCTCTCGTCGCTCTCCGACGGAGACGGGCTGGGCGGGTCCGGCTTGAAGGTGACCGGGCCGTCGTCGTTGTTGATGGAGGCGGGGGCACTCTTCGGGTTCGGCTCGTGGTCACGGCTGCCGCCGATGATCACGCCCATCTCACCCAGCAGCTGCTGGACGTCGTCGACGACGCGGGACTGGTCCTCGGAGATCTCCTCGGCGAGGTCCTTGGCCTCCTCGTCCTCGCCCTCCTCCACCTGGGTGTTCGCGATCATCACCGAGCCGAAGTGCAGACGGTGCATCTGCATCAGGTACAGACGGCCGGCGTCCTCGTCCGTGGCGGACTCGAGGGCGCGCTTCTCCTCCGAGGTCAGCAGGCCCGCACGGCGGTCCGCGGCGGCCTGCTGGTTGGCCTCCATCAGCTCCTCCTCGGAGGGACCTGTGGCGAAGCCGCTGGGGGTCGGGGTCGGGTTGGCCTCGGCGACGGCCTCGGCGTCCTCCTCGGTCTCCACGCCCCAGTCCTGGAGCAGACCGTCCAGGCGGTCGATCAGCTCGGGACGGCGGTCGGTGACGGCGTGGGCGAACCGGCGCGCCTCCTCGTCCACGCCGTCGCCCTTGTCCAGCAGCAGCTGCGAGTACTCCACGGCCTGACGCTGGTTCCTCAGCATGGTGGACGCGAAGACGATGTCCTGCCGCCGCTGGGCATCCTGGGTCGGGCTCGGCGAGGGCAGGCCGCCCTCGGACGCCGTGGCGGTGGCCGCGGCGGCACGCTCGCGGGCGGACTGGGCGCTGTCCAGGCAGCCGGTCAGACCGAACGCCAGCGCCACGGAGCCGAGGCCGACCGCGAACGTCCGGAGAGGACGGCGGAAGGCGGGGCGGATGCTCGGCTGCTGCATGGCGGGGTTCCTCTCGGCTGGCGGGGCCGCCGCATCGACGTGTGGCCCCGACGGCGGATACGCCGCCGTTCACTGGAAACGGTACGTCGTGACACCCGCCCGGGGAAAACGGCGCGCCCGGTCCGCGACCGTCCGGTTCAGGCGATCCGGGTCGCCTGGACCACCCAGTTGTCCACGGAATGTCCGGTCATGCCGGAGCCCGGGACGAGCTCGCATGTGATGAGCGTGACCTTCCGTCCCGGCTCCTCCAGCTCCCACGCCCAGGCGAACTCCGGGGAGTCGATCAGGTCCCGCTTGCCCATCTGGACCGGGTCCGTGTCCAGGGTGAACTTCGCCTGTGTCCCGTCCTCATAGGTCACCACCACGAGGTCACCCTTGCGGGTCTCCTCCAGGCGGTAGAACACGTCCTTCAGCCCAGAGTGGATGACGTGGCCGGTGAGGATGCCCGGATGGGAGGACAGCTCGCCCGGCGTCGTGCTCCACTGGGGCGGCGCGTACCAGCCGACGTTCCGCGGCTCCGGGTTCAGCTCCCCGTCCTCGTCCCGATGCTCCGGAACGATCGGCGCCCCGATGTACTGCTCCCCTTCGTGGTAGACGTCCACATGCACCGGCGCCGCGGTGATCTCGTCCATCGCCGCGGCCGGCGGACCGGTGGGGGTCGGCGTCGGCGACGGGCTGGGCTCCGGCTCGGCCGAGGTCGATGCCGGGGCTGAGGACTCCGGTGACGCGGCCTCCGAGGAGGTCGGGGCGGCAGGGGTGGAGGCCTCCGAGGACGCAGGGCCGGAGGCCTCCGGTGACGCGGCCTCCGACGACGCCGGGGACTGCGTCGCAGACGGGGCGTCGGCCTCCCGCGTCGGCGTGGCCGACGCCGACGACGGCACGCCGGAGGAGGACGGTGCGTTGGAGGAGGACACGGACCGCGACGCCGTGTCCGAGGCGGGACTGGAGACGGACGGCGACGGCGCCGCCGTCGGGGCCTGGCTGATGGGCACCTCTCCGAAGGCGAAGAGGCCACGGACCGAGAACCAGACCACGGCGAGGCAGGCGAGCAGTGCGACCACCCAGATCGCCCGCTTGACGTTCCTGTGCATCTCGGATCCCCTTCTGCGCTCTGTGGGCTCGCCCGGTCAGGGCCGGCGGTGGTCACGGCGGGTACGGTCGCCGCCGCGGCGGGCCGCCCGCCACGATTCCAGACGATACAGAAGTGTGGCCGCTGCCGAGGGCACGGCCACGGCGGTCTCAGCCGCGGTACCGGTCCCGCAGCCACCCCTGCAGCTGCTGCGCGAGCGCCCGCAGCGTCGCCTCGCCGTAGTGGTCCGGCGCCCAGGCCGCGTGCAGCCCCACGGCGAGGTCGGCACCGCGGGCCGCCAGGTGCAGCGGCACCAGGTCGAAGGCGGGGTCCTCGGTCACCACGGCCACGCCCGCGCCGGTGGCCACGAGCGCCTGCGCCACGCGACCGGAGTTCACCTCCGTCACCTCCGGCACCGTCAGCCCGGCCACCTCGAGCGCCCCGTCCAACACACGGCGGGACTTGAAGGAGCGGGACGGGACCACGAGCCGTTCGCCCGTGAGGTCGTCCACGCTGATCCGTCCCCGCCCGGCCCAGCGGTGATGCGGGGCCACATAGGCCCAGACCGGGGCGTCCACCAATGCCAGGGAGGCCACGGTGTCCGGCGGGGTGGACGGCATCACCACCAGGTCATGGTGCGCCACGGCCTGCGCCAGCGAGTCGTCCAGGTCCGTCTCCACCACCTCCGCGCGCGGCGCGTCCTCGGACAGCGTCGCCACGAACGGGATGACGACGTCCACGAGCGTGGTGCCCGGCGCGGCGAAGCGGACGGACTCGAGCCGCCCGGCCGCCAGCATCTGGACAGCCTGGCCCGCCGCCCGGTGCTCCGCGAGCAGCCGGCGCGCCACCGGGACGAAGGCCTCGCCGGTGTGCGTCAGGCGCAGCCGCGGCCCGCCCCGGGCGAACAGGGACAGCCCCGTCTGCCGCTCGAGGCGCTGCAGCTGGCGGCTCAGCGCCGGCTGCACCACGCCCAGCTGGCGGGCGGCCTCCGAGACCGTCCCGGCCTCCACGGTGCGCAGGAATGCGGACACCAAGGACGGGTCCAGCTCGGGCAGGCGCCCCAGGTCTGCATGCTTCATGCCTGCAGAGCATAGGCGCTATGACGGATCATCATTGGACAGCATGGACGGGCGGGCGGAGAATCGCCGCAGGAGAGGACGGCGGCGAGCCTGCGGCGACCGGCCGTCGGCACACTGCACGGCATGACACCGCCACGCAGTTCCTCCTCCTCGATCAGCACATCCGCACCGACCCCCGTCTGGAGGAACCGCCCGTGAGCACCGCCGAGCGCCCTGCCCTGGAGCAGTCCCGTCACCTGGCCACCGAGATCCCCGGCCCGCGCTCGCGCGAGCTTGCCGCCCGTCAGGCCGCATCCGTCCCGGGCGCCCTCGCCCCGACCATGCCGGTCTACGCGGCCCGCGCGTACGACGGCATCCTCGAGGACGTGGACGGCAACCGCCTCATCGACCTCGGCTCCGGCATCGCCGTGACCTCCGTGGGGGCCGCCGCCCCGGCCGTGGTGGAGAACGTGCAGTCCCAGGTGGCCGAGTTCACCCACACCTGTTTCATGGTCACCCCGTACGAGGGCTACGTGGAGGTGGCCGAGCGCCTGGGGGAGAAGTCCCCGGTCCCGGGCGAGACCCGCACCGCCCTGTTCAACTCCGGCGCCGAGGCCGTGGAGAACGCCGTCAAGGTGGCCCGCGCCTACACCGGCCGCCAGGCCGTCGCCGCGTTCGACCACGCCTACCACGGCCGCACCACTCTCACCATGGCACTGACGGCGAAGCAGATGCCGTACAAGCACTCCTTCGGCCCCTTCGCCCCCGAGGTCTACCGCGTGCCGGGCTCCTACCCGCTGCGCGACGGCGGCCTCGACGGCGTCGCCGCCGCCCAGGCCACCATCTCCGCCCTGGAGAAGCAGATCGGCGCGGACTCCCTGGCCGCCGTGATCATGGAGCCCGTCCAGGGCGAAGGCGGCTTCATCGTCCCGGCCGAGGGCTTCCTCCCGACCGTCGTCGACTGGTGCCGTGAGAACGGCGTCCTGTTCATCGCGGACGAGGTGCAGTCCGGGTTCGCCCGCACCGGCACCTGGTTCGCCTGCGAGCACGAGGGCATCGAGCCGGACCTGATCACCACCGCCAAGGGCATCGCCGGCGGCATGCCGCTGTCCGCCCTCACCGGCCGCGCCGAGATCATGGACAGCGTCCACGCCGGCGGCCTCGGCGGCACCTATGGCGGCAACCCGGTGGCCTGCGCCGCTGCGCTCGGGGTCTTCGAGACCATCGAGTCGCAGGGTCTGATCGAAGCGGCCCAGAGGATCGAGCAGGTCATCCGCGGCCACTTCGAGCAGAACGCGGACGACCGCATCGGCGAGGTCCGCGGCCGCGGCGCCATGATGGCGATCGAGTTCGTGGACCCGGCCACCGGCGCTCCCGACGCCGAGCTCTGCGGCGCGGTGGCCAAGGCCGTCCGCGAGACCGGCGTCATCCTGCTCACCTGCGGCACCTACGGCAACGTGGTCCGCTTCCTGCCTCCGCTCACCATCTCCGAGGAGCTGCTGCGCGAGGGCCTGCAGGAGGTCACCGACGCCCTCAAGGCCGTCTGAGCCGCCCTGACCGCCGCCTGCCCTGACGGAGGCTCCCCGACGACGGACTGTCGCCCTCTGACGACGGCGACAGTCCGTCGTCGTCACGGCAGCACTTGGCGCCCGGCCCCGGCGGGCACCGAGCGCCACCGGCGGGCCGGGACGATGTGAGCGCTGCCATGGCCGTCGCCGACGCCCGGAGGCTAGACTTCCCCCTGTTGCGCTGAGGGCCACGGCCGATGCCCGCCGTTCTGCATCTGCGCACCGGCTTTCCCCGACCCACTGGAGCTCCTGCGTGTCCGCACACCGTCCGCCGCACGGCCTGATCGGCCGCCGCACCCTGCTGACCTCCCTCGCCGCCGCCTCGGGCCTCGTCCTGTCCGGCTGCGCCCAGGGCGGACGAGGTTCCACCACCGGTGCAGCCGTGGCCTCCCCGAGTTCCCCCGAGTCCTCGAGCTCCCCCGCCCCCTCGACCTCCCCCGCCCCGACCTTCGCGCCGGCCCGCCCCATCGAGGCCGGCGACGAGGCCTTCGTGGCCGTGACCGCCGCGTCCATGTGGACCGAGCCGGGTCTGAACCGCCAGGGCGTAGACGAGCCCTCGATGGGCCGCCCCGTGGACCTGGCCGCCTGGAACGACCGCATGCCCGACTACCAGTCCCGCTACTGGCTGCTCGGCAAGCTCGACTCGCAGGCCCTGGTCGGCTCCCCGGCGGACGTCCTGGAGATCGCGAACGGCTGGGCGAAGGTCTCCTTCACCGAGCAGCCCGCACCGCACCGCGACGAGGGCTTCATGACCGGCTGGGTGCCGGCGGTCCAGCTCGTGCACGACGAGCGCTTCGCCCAGCTGCGCGAGGAGCACGACACCGTGGTGGTCACCGCGGACAAGGCCACGGTGACCTCTGCCGCCGGCGGCGGCGAGGACCTGCTCGCCGTCTCCTTCGAAACCCGCCTGCCGCTGCTCGAGAAGAAGGACGGGCACGTGCGCGTGGCCCTGCCGGACTCCGAGGACGGATGGCTGTCCGAGGAGGCCGTGAAGGTTCTGAAGCGGGGCGAGAAGCTCCCCACCCCCACCGCCGAGCAGATCATCGAGACCGGCACGCGCTTCCTGGGACTGCCCTACCTGTGGGCCGGAGCCTCCTCGTACGGCTTCGACTGCTCGGGCTTCACCTACTCGATCTTCCGCCACCACGGCATCGACATGCCGCGCGACTCCGGCCCGCAGCTGCGCGAGTCCGGCTTCCCGTCCGTGGAACGTGAGGACTGGCAGCCCGGCGACCTGCTGTTCTTCTCCTTCCAGGCCGATCCCGACCGCATCCGCCACGTGGCGGTGTACGTCGGCGACGGCAAGATCCTGCACTCCCCCGAGTCCGGCAAGACCATCGAGATCGTCACGGTGGCCTCCTACGACACCGGCAACACCTACGCCGGCGCCGTGCGTCCGCCCCTGGCGACGGCTTGACCGGCCCCGCCGAGAGACTCCTCTCCCCTCCCCTCCCGTCTCCGGACTGGAACGACGACGGGCCCTCGCCTTCGGCTGGAAGGCGAGGGCCCGTCGTGGTGGACGATGCTCAGATCACTGGGACCCGAGCCGGCACTCAGGGCTGCACGTAGTACATCTGCTTGTTGACGAACTCGTCCATGCCGAGCGGTCCCAGCTCACGGCCGAAGCCCGAGCGCTTCACGCCGCCGAACGGGATCTCGGCGCCCTCGCCGGCGGGGGTGTTCACATTGGCCATGCCCACCTCGAGCTGCGAGGCGATCCTCTCCGCGAGCGCCTCGTCCTGCGAGAACACCGCGCCGCCGAGGCCGAACGGGGTGTCGTTGGCCAGGTCGAGGGCCTCCTCCGGGGAGGACACCTTGTAGACGACGGCCACCGGGCCGAAGAGCTCCTCGCTGTAGGCGTCCATGTCCTTGGTGACGTCGGTGATGACGGCCGGGGAGAACAGGGCTCCGGCGCCGTCGGCGAGCTCGCCGCCCACGTGCACGGTGGCGCCCTGCTGCCTGGCCTTCGCCACCTGCTCCGCCAAGGTCTCTGCGGCGCCGCGGGAGGACAGCGGCAGGTAGACGGTCTCGTCCTCGGAGGCCGGATCGCCGGGAGTCATGGCGGAGGCGAGCTTCACCAGCTCGGCCACGAACTCGTCGTAGATGTCCTCCGCCACGATCATGCGCTTGTTCGAGTTGCACGCCTGGCCCTGGTTGTACATGCGGGTGCCCCAGGCGGTGGCGGCGGCCGCGGCCACGTCCTCCGTGTCCAGGATGACGTAGGGGTCGGAGCCGCCGAGCTCGAGCACGGCCTTCTTCAGGTGCCGGCCGGCCTGGGCGCCGATCATGGCGCCGGCGCGCTCGGAGCCAGTGAGGGAGACGCCCTGGATGCGCGGGTCCGCGATGAACTCGGAGATCTGCTCATGGGTGGCGAACACGTTGGTGTACACGCCGGCCGGCACGCCGGCGTCGTCCATGATCTTCTGCACGGCCAGGGCCGAGCGGGGGCAGATCTCCGCGTGCTTGAGCACGATCGCGTTGCCGAGCATCAGGTTCGGGGCGGCGAAACGGGCGATCTGGTAGTACGGGAAGTTCCACGGCATGATGCCCAGCAGCACGCCGATCGGCAGGCTGCGGACCATGGCGCGGCCGCCGGCGAAGGACTCGATCGGTCGGTCCTTGGACAGCTCGGCGGCGTTCTTCACGAAGTAGCCGAAGATCTCCGCGCTGAACTCGGCCTCCTCGACGCCCTCGGACAGGCGCTTGCCCATCTCCTCGGCGATGATCTGCGCGAGCTCGTGCTTGCGCTCGTCGAACAGGTCGGCGACCTTCTGCACGATCGTCCCGCGTTCGTTCACGGACAGGGCGGCCCACTCGCGCTGGCCGGCCACGGCGGTGGCGAGAACGCCGTCGATCTCGGAGTCCTGCAGGGAGTCGAAGGTCTCGACGACCTCGTCGGTGGCCGGGTTGTGCACGCGGTATCCGGTGGCGGTGGTCATGGGGTGTCTCCTCTCCTCGGGTGCCCCTCATTCTGTCCTGTCCTGCGCTGTGCGTCACACCGGCGTGGCGGCGACCGGTCACACGCTCCGCGAAGGCCGGCACCGCCTCGGTGCGGGCGGCCGTCCGGGAACTGGACGCACAGCACTGAGGCGAGGCGCCGTGCCGACATCGTCGGGATCGGCCCGTCCGAGTATCGGTGCGCGGCGATCGAGACCGCTCTGACGCAGACCAACCCGTGGCCATCAGCAACGCAGGGCAGCCACCGAATCACAAGGCCCCCTCACGACAAGAGCGCCCTGATGCCGTCGGCGAGAATCTCGTGCGGGCTGATGTGGTGCCTCGCGTGGAGCCGCGCGTAGGTAGGGGCCTGGTCAGGATCGATGGCGACGCGCTTCTCGTCAGACGCCACGGGCGCAGTCATGGAGGCGCCGATCACCAAGTTGGACAACATGTAGGCAGTTCCCAGTGGATCCGAGGCACCCGCACGTTCGAGCAGGATGCACATCCGCTCGGAAAGGGCCAGGTATGCCGGGCCCCTGGGCGCGCGCATGCCGATGACCTGGCCGGCCCAGCGGTGAGCCGTGAGGTGCTCGAAGAAGGCGTGCATCAAGGAGGGCAGGTCAGCGTTGCGGATCGATTCGGACATCACGGGATCGTCCGCCAGCGCGGTGTCGAGAGCAAGGTCGAACAGGTCGTCGACTGATTCCACGCGGGAGTACAGGCTGGCTGGCGCAACACCCACCCGTTGCGCCACAGACCGCAGGGTGAGGGCCTTCAACCCGCCTTCGTCCAGCAGACTCACGGATGCCCTTGCCACCTCCCCGATGTCCACCGCACGGAGGCGTTGCACAGGTTTGCGGTGCGCCCAGTAGCTCACCCCGCCAGCCTAACCACACACGCTTCAGGCAGCTATCCGTTCTTTGTTAGGTTTAGCGCATGCTGGATGCCACCACCCTCCCGATCACCTTGGAGAACACTCGCCTACGCCCCCTCTCTGAGCAGGACGCAAACGCGTACGCAGCCGGCACCAAGGATGACGCCGTGCGGCGCTTCGGCCACCTGCCCGAACCTGACTACACCCCCGAGTCCGTGCGGCGGATGATCCGCGAAGAGGTCGCGGCTGGCCTGTCGTCCGGCACCCTTGCAGTCCTCACACTTGCCGACGCCGAGACGGAACGGTTCGTCGGCTCCGTGGTGCTCTTCGACGTCAGCTCCGAGGCTGCCGAGGTCGGGTTCTGGATTCATCCCGATGCACGCGGCGAAGGGCACGCTCGTCGGGGCCTGGAGTTGGCATCGCGCTTGGCGCACAACAGTGGGCTTCAATCCTTGACGGCACGCACACTCCCGGAGAACAAGCCCTCCCAGCGGTGCCTGACGAACGCCGGGTTCCGTGAGGTCGAGCGGCGCGTGGGGACCACGCCCGCAGGACAGCAGGAGGAGTTGTTCCATTACCGGCGCGATCTGGCGCCCGGCACCCAGTGGCCGTTGGTGACGCAGCGGCTTCGGCTCCGACTGCACGAGGCAAGTGATGCCGAATGGCTTCACGAGCTGTACTCGCGACCCGAGGTTGCCCGCTACCTGCTGGACGAGCCGTGGACCGCGGAAGTCACCCGCGACAAGCTCGCCGAGCGCCTGGCGAAGATCGACATCGATGGCGAGACTGGCGCGCTTGCGCTGGTCATCGAGCATGACGGCGTCCCGATCGGAGACGTCGCGTTGTGGCTCACCGATCACGAGCACCGTCAAGGCGAGATCGGGTGGGTTCTCGACCCGGCGCACGGGGGGCAAGGTTTCGCCAGCGAAGCCGTCCGAGCAGTACTCGCCCTCGGGTTCGACCACTACCGGCTCCATCGCATCACCGCGCAGATGGATGCCCGCAACAGCGCCTCCGCAGCACTCGCTCGCCGCATCGGGCTCCGACTGGAAGCGCATCACGTCCAGGACTGGTTCAGCAAGGGCGAATGGACGGACACCCTTGTTTACGCGCGACTTGCCTCCGAGCACATGCGCCAATGATCGGGAGTCGGACTTTCATGCGGCCTACTCTTCCTCTATCTGCCAGGCATCGGTGAAGCATCCCGGGATGCGTTCCGAGTCGAAGCAAGAACGAGCTGAGCATGTCCAAGAAAAGCAGTCCTCCAGCTTGCTGACCGGGACGTACGTATGGTCGACGACCGTCCAGCCCGCTAAGACGGTTCCGCGCAGCATCGATCCGCGCCCTCGCCGGTGCAGAACGTCTGTGTAGAGAGGCGAGCCCACGCCCGGTGAGGCTCAGAACTCAGGGCACGCGACCGTCGTCGGGAGTCTGGCGGGAGTCCAGCGTCTTCTGGAGCAAGACGAGGTCCAGCCACCGGCCGAACTTGCAGCCGACCTGCGGCAACCGGCCGGTCTCGATGAATCCGAGGTGTTCGTGCAGGCGGATCGAGCCCGCATTGCCGGACTCGACGCCGGCGACCATCACGTGCACGCCGGCATCCCGTGCGGACTCCACGAGGTCCTCCAGGAGGCACCGGCCCAGGCCGCGGCCACGCTGGTCCTCGCGCACGTACACGGAGTGCTCCACGGTGTGCCGGTAGCCGTCGAAGGCACGCCAGGGCCCGTAGGTGGCGTAGCCGACGACCTCGCCGTCCTGCCCCTCGGGCGCGTCCACGGCCACGCGGACGGGCAACCCGGCCCGCTGCCGGTCGGCCATCCAGGCGACGCGATTGTCTGCGTCCACCGTGGCGTCGTTCCAGATGGCGGTGGTGTGCTCCACGGCGTGGTTGTAGATGGCGGCGATCGCCGCGGCGTCCTCGGGGCGGGCGTGGCGCAGGTGCATGGCGGCGGGCCTTTCTGACGGCCAGGGTCAAGGCGGGCAAGACGCCTCAGAGTACGCCCGACGACGCTCCCGCGCCTCCGCCGTCGACGTGCGGTCCGCCGTGTGGTCGGCGCACGAGAAAGGGCCCGGAGGGTGCGCTCCGAGCCCTTCGTCTGGTGGAGGTAAGGGGATTCGAACCCCTGACCTTCTGCATGCCATGCAGACGCGCTACCAACTGCGCCATACCCCCAGATCGAGGCGTCCTCCAGCCGATCTCTCGCCCGAACGACTCGAGAACTATAACCAGTACTCGAGAGCCGATGCAAATCGGCGGAGCCGCCACAGGCACGGCAACGGGCGATGCCCGTCAGTGCCCGCAGCCAGTGTTCCCCAGTGGCGGCGTGCCCGTCAGGCCCGCCCGACGAGGCGGGACGGCGTGTGCCAGAGGACGTCCCGCAGCCAGTCCTCCCCCAGCCCCCAGGAGGACAGTGCCTGGAGCTGGTGGTGGTAGCCGTAGGGGATGGTGGGGAAGTCGCTGCCCAACACGACCTTGCCGGCGGCCCGGCGCATCAGCTCAGGGAAGTCCTCGGGCGTGGGGACCAGCTCCTCCATGTAGTCGGTGCCGACCATGGTGGTGTCCAGGTACACGTTCGGGTGCTCACAGGCGAGGGCGGCGAACTCGCGATACTCCGGCATGCCCGCGTGGGCGATGACCAGCACGAGGTCCGGGTGACGTTCCACGAGCCGGGCGATGCGCTCCGGACCGGTGAACTCCCCCGGGTGCGGACCGGAGCCGCAGTGGATGACCACGGGCGTGCGCGCAACGGCGATCCTGCGCCACACCGGCTCGAGCAACGGGTCCACCGGGGAGAACGCGCCGACCTGCACGTGCACCTTGAACAGGCGCGCCCCTGCCGCGAGCGCCTCGGCCACGTAGGCGTCAGCCTCGGGCTCCGGGTAGAAGGTGGCCGAGTGGATCGCGTCCGGATGCTCCGCCGCGAAGGCGCAGGAATACTCGTTCAGCCAGGCGGCCATGCCCGGACGGTGCGCGTAGTTCAGGGTGCCGTAGGCGGTCACGCCCAGCTCGCGCAGGATGCGGACGCGCTGCTCGTCGTCGAACCGATAGGAGACGGGCCAGGCCGGCAGACCCTGCTCCGGGAGCGCGTCGAACACTCCCCACACCTTGCGCTGGACGCTCTCCGGCATGAAGTGCACGTGCAGGTCCACCAGACCGGGCAGGCCCAGGTCCTTCAGGAAGGCGGGGACATCGGCATCCCGTGCTGGGGCGAGGCCGGCAAGCGGCGAGGCAGGTGACGTGCTCATGGTCACACCCTACGTGCCCGGCCTCTGGGCCTCGACCTCACGAGGAACCAGATGACGGCAAAGGGCCCGGATCCTTCGATCCGGGCCCTTCGCTGTGGTGGAGGTAAGGGGATTCGAACCCCTGACCTTCTGCATGCCATGCAGACGCGCTACCAACTGCGCCATACCCCCGAAAAAGGGTGTTTCCACCGCGTTCGCGGAAGGTTCCCCGTCCGTTCGTCGCGCTGGCAACTCGACTACTGTACACCGGACCCGACGGAGCGGCCAAATCGGCGCCGTGCACGACTCAGACGTTGTAGCCGCGCAGCTGCCAGCAGCCGTCCACGATCCGCCGTGACGCGGGCCCGCCGGCGGCACAGTCACCCTCGAACACCACAGCGCGGGCGTTCTCGATCCGCTCGAGCGCGGCGAAGTCCTCGCCTTCGGCGCCGAGCAGCAGCCCGACGGCCGAGCGCAGGACCCCGCCATGGGCGACGACCAGCAGGACCGGGGCCTGCGGGGCACGCTCCCCGGCTCCACGCGCCGGGGTCCAGGCCGGTGGCACGTGCTCACCGAGGGCGGCCAACACGCGCTGACCGCCTGCCCGGAGGGTCTCCCCGGCCACGGGACCGGCGTCCAGGTCCGGGGTGCCGCGCCAGGCCTCGTGCTCAGCGGGCCAGCGCTCGGCGATCTCGGCCAGGCGCAGCCCCTCCCAGTCCCCGCCGTACAGCTCCATGAGGTCCGGGTCGAGCGTGAGCTCGACGTCTCCGACGGCGGCCTCAAGGACGATCTCCGCGGTGCGACGGGCGCGCGTCAGCGGAGAGGCCACGGCCACCAGCTCGTCGGCGTCCTCGAGCGCACCGGCGAGGAACCGGGCGACGGCGGCGCGGGCCTGGCGCTGCCCCGTCGCGTTGAGGTCGACGTCCGTGCGGCCCTGGTAGCGGTCCTCCGCATTCCAGTCCGTCTCACCGTGTCGCAGCAGGATCAGACGCACGGGCACAGCCGATCAGTCCCTGGTGGGCTCGGCCGGGTCCTCGGGCTCGGGATCGCCCGCCGACGCCGGGGAGGCGTGGCCCTCCAGCTGCAGGTCGATGGACGGCGAGTCCTTCCAGAGGCGGTCGAGGGCGTAGAACTCACGGTCTTCGGCGTGCTGCACATGCACCACGAAGTGGCCGTAGTCGAGCAGCACCCAGTGGCCGTCAGAACGTCCCTCGCGGCGGATCGGCTTCAGCTGCTCCTGCTTGAGGAGCTCCTCCTCCACGCCGTCCACGATGGCGTTGACCTGACGCTCGGTGGCGCCGGAGGCCACGAGGAAGGCGTCGGTCAGGCCGAGTCGCTCGGCGACGTCGAAGGCGACGATGTCCTCGGCGAGCTTGTCCTCGGCGGCACGGGCGGCCACGAGCAGGGCGGTGCGGGTGATCTCCGGAACGGTCATGGATCTCCTTCGGAAGTGGTCGGTGGGGTACGTCGGGCAGACGGCGGAGGCCGTCGCGGACGACGAGGCGAGCCGGTCAGCGACGGCGGGTGCCGTCGTCGTGGACTCGGTCTGCCTCGCCCCCTGAGCCGTCTGCCCGGTGCCCGGTGCCGCTCGGAGCGGCCCTGAGGTAGAGCCGGTGCTTGTTGATGTACTGCACCACACCGTCCGGCACGAGGTACCAGACGGGGCGGCCGGCCGCGACGCGCTCACGGCAGTCCGTGGAGGAGATCGCCATGGCCGGGATCTCCAGCAACGAGATGTCGCCCTCCAGACCGTAGTCCGTCAGGCTGTGGCCCGGCCGGGTCACGCCGACGAAGTGCGCGAGGTCCCAGACCTCGTCGATGTCCTTCCAGGTGAGGATCTGGCTCAGCGCGTCCGCGCCGGTGATGAAGAACAGCTCCGCCTCGGGTCGCTGGCGGCGGATGTCCCGCAGCGTGTCCACCGTATAGGTGGCGCCCGGACGGTCGATGTCCACGCGGGAGACCGTGAAGCGCGGGTTCGACGCGGTGGCGACCACGGTCATCAGGTAGCGGTGCTCGGCCGGCGAGACGTCCCGTCCGGCCTTCTGCCACGGCTGGCCGGTGGGCACGAACACGACCTCGTCGAGCTCGTAGCGGGCCGCCACCTCGGACGCGGCCACCAGGTGACCGTGGTGGATCGGATCGAAGGTGCCGCCCATGATCCCCAGGCGGAAGCGCCGCTCCCCCGGCCCGGGTGCGACAGCGCCGCCCACGGACGCGGAGGCGTCGGCGGACGGCGTGTTCGGGTGCGTGTCGTTCACGTCGGAAGACAACGCCGCCGCGGCCCCCGGGGCTCGAGGGGAACGCCCGGGGCCGCTGCGGCAGCGGTGTCAGCGGCCGTGACCCTGGGCCTGGTGGGAACCGTGGCCTTGGGCCTCGTGGCCGTGCGGGACGACCTCGTCGCCCGGCTCCGACGGGCGGATGCCCACGGAGCGCATGCCCATGATGCACAGCAGCATGAACATCAGGCTGACGAACACGATGATGCCGTACCACGGCGCCGGGATCGGCAGCTCGTTGACGACGTGGTGGCCCTCGCCGGCGGCCAGGACGATGGCGGAGTTCAGCATTCTCGCTCCTCGGTGCGATCGGATGAGCGCGCCGGACCGTGCTGACGGCGGCGCAGGGGCGTCGGAACCAGTCTAGCCCGGAATCAGCGCCGGATCTGGCCGTCGCCGCGCAGGATCCACTTCGTGGTGGTCAGCTCCTCCAACCCCATGGGGCCGCGGGCATGCATCTTCTGGGTCGAGATGCCCACCTCGGCGCCGAGGCCGAGCTCGCCGCCGTCCGTGAAGCGGGTGGACGCATTGACGATCACCGCGGCGGAGTCGATGTCCTGCACGAACCGGTCCGCGTTGGCCAGGTCGTTGGTCACGATGGCCTCGGTGTGGCCGGTGGAGTACTGCGTGATGTGCTCCACCGCTTCCGCCAGGGAGCCCACGGTCTTCACGGCCATCTCCATGTCCAGGTACTCGGTGGCCCAGTCCTCGTCCGTGGCCTCGACCGGGTCCACGGCGTTGTCGCCGCGGTCCGATCCCTGCGGCATGAGCGTCATCGCCTCGGCGTCGGCGTGCAGGCGGACGCCGAGACGGGTGAGGGCCCGCAGGACCTCACGGGAGGCCTCCTCGGCGCCGCGGTGCAGGATCAGGGTCTCGGCGGCGTTGCAGACGGAGGTGCGATGGGTCTTCGCGTTCACGGCGATGTCCACGGCCATCTGCACCGGGGCGGACTCGTCGATGAACAGGTGCACGTTGCCCTCGCCGGTCTCGATGACCGGGACGCGGGACTCGCGGACGACCCTCTGGATGAGGTCGCGGCCGCCGCGCGGGACGAGCACGTCCACGGCCCCGTGGGTGGTCATCAGGGCCGTGACGCCCTCACGCCCCAGATCGTCGATGCCCTGGACGAGGTTCGGGTCGAAGCCCTGGTTCTCGATCGCCTGGCGCAGCACCGCGATGAGGGTCGTGTTGGTGTCCTTTGCCGCCGAGCCGCCACGCAGCACCACGGCGTTGCCCGACTTCAGCGCGATGCCGGCGATGTCCACGGTGACGTTCGGACGGGCCTCATAGACGGCGCCGACCACGCCCATCGGGACGCGGGTCTGCTGCATGCGCACGCCGTTGGGGAGCATGCGACCGCGGACGACGACGCCCACCGGGTCCGGCAGGGCGGCGAGGGCCTCGACGGCGGTGGCCAGGCCCTCCAGGCGGTCCTTGTCCAGGCGAAGACGGTCCAGCAGGGCCTCGGAGGTGCCGTTCTCGCGCCCCCGCTCCACGTCCTTCCCGTTGGCCTCGAGGATCACGGTCGAGGAGGCGCGCAAGGCGTCCGCGATGGCCTGCAGGGTCTCGTCCTTGCGGGCGCGGCCGGCGGTGGCGAGCTCCGGGGTGGCCGCGCGGGCGCGGCGGGAGATCTCGAGGATGGCGTCGACGGTCTTGTTCTCTGCGTTCTGGTTCTCGGTCATGTCTGTCACCCTTCGTCGATGGCTGCGGATGAGGATGTGCGTTCGGTCTTGATCGGTGCCGGCCGGCGGGCGTGCCCGCCCGCCGGATCAGCGGTAGGCGGAGTGCGAGGGAGCGAGCTTCACCCGGTCGTCGGCGTGGACGACGACGCCGTCGTAGCCGGCTCCGAGCTCCTCCTTGAGGGTCTCGGTGGAGCGGCCGAGCATGCGCGGCAGCTGCGAGGAGGAGTACTGGACCATGCCGCGGGCCAGCACCTTCCCGTGGGAGTCCGCGATCTCCACGACGTCGCCGGAGGTGAATTGGCCGCTGAACTCCGTGATGCCGGCGGCCAGGAGGGATCGTCCGTTCTCGATGACGGCGCGGACGGCGCCGTCGTCCAGCACCAGCCGCCCGCGGACCTCGGCGGTCAGCCCGAGCCAGGCGGCGCGCGCGGAGCGGCGCCGGCCGGCGACCTCGAACCAGGTGCCGACGTCCTCGCCGGCGAACGCGGCCGCCGCCTTCGGGGCGGAGGTCAGAAGGGTCGGGATGCCGGTGGTCGCGGCGATGCCGGCGGCGTCCACCTTGGTGACCATGCCTCCGGTGCCGACGCCGGCCGAACCCGGGGTGGCGACATCGACGCCGGCAAGGTCCTCGTCCGAACCGACCGAGTCGATGCGGCGCGAGTCGGGCTTCGACGGGTGGCCGGTGTAGAGGGCGTCCACATCGGAGAGCAGGACGAGCAGGTCGGCCTTGACGAGGTTGGCGGTGAGGGCGGCCAGGCGGTCGTTGTCACCGAAGCGGATCTCGCGGGTGGCCACGGCGTCATTCTCGTTGACGATCGGCATGACGTCCAGGGTGAGCAGCCGGGCCAGCGCACGGTGGGCGTTGATGTACTGGCCGCGGCGCATGAGCTCCTCCGCGGTCAGCAGCACCTGGGCCACGGTGGTGTCGTAGCGGCCGAAGGACTGCGAGTAGTAGGCCATCAGGCCGCCCTGGCCGACCGCGGCGGCGGCCTGCTGGGTCGCGGTGTCCTTCGGGCGGCGGGCCAGGCCGAGCTGCGGGAAGCCGGCGGCGACCGCTCCGGAGGAGACCAGCACGACCTGGGTGCCGCGCTCGCGGAGCGACGCGATCAGGTCGACGAGCGCGTCGATGGCCTCGGTGTTCAGGCCTTGGTCCGTCGTCAGGGAGGAGGAGCCGATCTTGATGACCACCCGGCGTGCGTCCTGGAGGGTGTCCCTGGTGGTGACCGGGTTCGTCTTCGGTTCTCCGGGCGCACCTCCGGTGGCGGGGGTGGCGTAGCGGTACACGACGGTCTTGCGGTCGGCCATGTGCGGTGGACTCTCCTCGGTGTCTCGGGGGCGGTGGTCGTTCGGCGGCCGGGTCGCCGACCGGGAGCTCCCCCGCGCCGGCCGCCCGGAAGCGGTGGAGGGGGTCAGTCCTCGTCGTCGCGGTCGTAGGTCTCGGTCCAGATGCCTGCGCGGCGCTCGGCCTCCATCTCGGCGCGGGTGGCCGCGCGGGCGGCCTTGCGGCGGTCCTGGTCCTCGCGCTTCTCCTGGCGGGTGGCGCGCGTGCGCTCCTCCAGACGGATGTCGGAACCGCGGGGGCCGGCGAGCAGCTCGGCACCGGTGGAGATGGTGGGCTCCCAGTCGAAGAGGACTCCGGTGGAGTCGTCGCCGATCACGACGGCGTCGCCGGGCTTGGCGCCGGCCTTGAACAGGCCGTCCTCCACGCCCAGGCGGTGCAGACGGTCGGCGAGGTAGCCGACGGCCTCGTCGTTGGTGAAGTCGGTCTGGGCGACCCAGCGCTCGGGCTTCGGGCCGCGCACGCGGAACAGCGGCAGCAGGTTGCGCTCCTCGCGGCGGATGTCGAACTCATGGTTCTGACCCTTCCTGGCGCGGCGGCGCGGCACCTCGACCGGCGCGGCGTGCTCCGGCTCGGGCTCCTGGGCGCGGGCGGCCTCGACGAGCTCGGCCATCGCGTACTTGAGGGCGTCCAGGCCCTGGTGGGCGAGCGCGGAGATGTCGAAGACGCGCAGGCCGCGCTCCTCGAGCTGCGCCCGGACCAGGTCCGCCATGTCCGCGCCGTCGGGAAGGTCGGTCTTGTTCAGGGCCACGAGGCGGGGGCGCTCGTTGAGCGGGACCACACCAGCGCCGCCCTGGGCGAAGACGGGCTCCACCGCGTAGGCCTCGAGCTCGGCTTCGAGGGCCTCGAAGTCGCTGACGGGGTCACGGTCGGACTCGAAGGTGCCGCAGTCCAGCACGTGCACCAGCGCGGCGCAGCGCTCGACGTGGCGGAGGAACTCGAGGCCGAGGCCCTTGCCCTCGGAGGCGCCGGGGATCAGGCCCGGCACGTCGGCCACGGTGTAGCGGACGTCGCCGGCCTGCACCACGCCGAGGTTCGGGACCAGGGTGGTGAACGGGTAGTCGGCGATCTTCGGGCGGGCCGCGGAGAGTGCAGCGATGAGCGAGGACTTCCCGGCGGACGGGTAGCCCACCAGGGCGATGTCCGCAACGGTCTTGATCTCCAGGACCACGTCCCGCTGCTCGCCGGGCAGGCCGAGCAGCGCGAAGCCCGGTGCCTTGCGCTTCCTGGAGGCCAGCGCGGCGTTGCCGAGGCCGCCCTGGCCGCCGGCGGCGGCCGTGAAGGTGGCGCCCTCCCCCACCAGATCCGCGAGGATGTTGCCGTCTGTGTCCTTCACCACGGTGCCGTCCGGCACCGGCAGGATCAGGTCCTGTCCATGCTTGCCGGAGCGGTTGTCGCCCATGCCGGGGCCGCCGTTCTCGGCGGAGCGGTGCGGCGCCTGGTGGTATCCGAGCAGCGTGGTGGTCTGCGAGTCCACGACGAGCGTGATGTCGCCGCCGTTGCCGCCGTCGCCGCCGTCTGGGCCGCCGAGGGGCTTGAACTTCTCGCGCCGCACGGAGACGCAGCCGTGGCCGCCGTTGCCGGCCGTGAGGTGCAGGACCACGCGGTCCACGAAGGCTGCCATGTCGGACGTCCCTCCTCGGGTCAGGGGCGGTGCGCGGAGACCGCGCTGCGGGTACGGAGTCGGCCGTGGCCGTCCGTGGGGCCCGAAGGGCCCGGGTACGCCGACGGCGGAGGCGGGTCGTGAGTGGTGTCAGCGACCCGCCCCCGCCGGGGCGTCTGTGCGGCCGCGGGCCGGTGTCATCTCACCGATCTGCGGGCCGACGGAGTCTGTTCAGCCGAGGGTCACTCGGCGGCCGGGACGATGTCCACGACCTTGCGGCCGCGGCGCTGGCCGTAGGCCACCGAGCCGGCGGACAGGGCGAACAGGGTGTCGTCCTTGCCGCGGCCCACGTTGTGGCCCGGGTGGAACTTCGTGCCCCGCTGGCGGACGAGGATCTCGCCGGCCGAGACGACCTGGCCGCCGAAGCGCTTCACGCCCAGGTACTGCGGGTTGGAGTCACGGCCGTTCTTCGAGGAACTGCCGGCCTTCTTCTGTGCCATTGCTGTTACCTATCCTCTCGGATGCTATCGAGGTGCCGGTCCTGCGCGGGGCAGGCCTCAGGCGATCTCGGTGATCTTGACCGTGGACAGCTCAGAGCGGTGACCCTGGCGCTTCTTGTAGCCGGTCTTGTTCTTGTACTTCTGGATGACGACCTTCTTGCCACGGGAGTGGGAGACGACCTCGGCGGTCACCTTCACACCGGCGGCGTCGGTGCCTGCCTTGACCTTGTCCCCGTCCACCAGCATCAGAGCGGGCAGCTCGACGGAGCCACCGGTCTCAGCGGCAACGCGGTCAAGGGTAACGAGGTCGCCGACGGCAACCTTCTCCTGGCGGCCGCCAGCGCGGACAATCGCGTACACCACTTGGGACTCACTTCTCTCGACGTTTCGGATTGACTGTGTCCACGCCTGCTTCTCGACCGCACGTGCGGCTCCGAAATTCCGAACCTCGCCGCCGTGTGCGACGGGCATGCGGGAGCCAGCTGGCGGTGAACACCGAGTGACCATCATACGCGGTCACGGTTCACCGGACAAATGTCCGCTCCGGCGGCGTGGCGACCGGAGCGGACACCGGCTCAGCGGTGGCGGACGATGTCCTCCGCCTTGACGCCCACGCCCAGCATCACCGGGGCGGAGGTGGCCTCCTCCTTCTTCGCCGGGGCGCCGGCGGTGGCGGTGAAGGTGGCGCCGCCGGAGGCCTTCTGGTCCTCGACGGTGCTCACCGCGGAGCCGGCAGAGCCGGACGAGACGGCCCGGCGGGAACGACGACGCGGCGCCGGCTGCTCCCGGCCGTCCGCCGCGGACCGGTCGTCGGCCGCATCCCGGGCGTCGGCGGATGTGGACTTCGTCTCATTCGGCTCGGAACGGCGGCGCGAGGCCGACTTCTGCTCGAGGGCGTCCTCGAGGGCGGAGAGGTCCTTGGCGCCCTCCTCCGTCGCGGCACGGCGCCCGCCGCGACGGCGCGGCACGGAGACCGGCTCGCCGTCGAAGGTGATCACGGCGTCGTCCGTCGGACCGGCCTGGGCGGCCTCGCCCTGCCCGGCGCGCTGCTGCACGGCATCGTCGCGGCCCTCGGCCTTCGGTTCGGCGTCCTTGCGCTCCGCGTCCTGGCGGCCGGTGTCCGCGCGATCGCGGCCGTCGGACTCGGAGTCGTCCTGCTCCTGGTCCCGGCCCTCGCTGCGGCCCTCACCGCCACGGCCCTCGCCGCCGCGGCCGCGGCGGCGTTTGCCGCGCCGCTTGCGGCGCGAACGGCCGGAGGACTGCTCCTGTCCGGAACCGTCCTGTCCGTCGGAAGCATCCGGTCCGTCAGAACCGGCCGACGCGGTGGCGGGCTCGGTCGGGGCGGCGGTGTCCTCCGCTGCGGAGGCGGTGCCGTCGTCGACGGACTTGCCGGAGGCCTTGGCGATGGACTGGAGCGCGGCCCGCGCGGCGGCGGCCCGCTCCTGACGCTGCTTCTCCTCCTCGGAGACCTCGGCGTCGGCGGAACCTGCGGTGTCCTTCTGAGCGGCGTCGCCGTCGTGCTGCTGTCCGCCGCTGCCGCCTCGCCTCTTCCGGCGACGACGGCCGTCGCCCTCGCCGCGCGGCTCGCCGTGGGAGTTGTGGGAGCGGTGGCGGTCCACAGGCTCGTCCTGGATCAGGATGCCGCGTCCGGCGCACTGCTCACAGGTCTCCGAGAACACCTCGACGAGGCCGGTGCCCATGCGCTTGCGCGTCATCTGCACCAGGCCCAGCGAGGTCACCTCGGCCACCTGGTGCTTGGTGCGGTCCCGGCCGAGGCACTCGACCAGACGACGCAGCACCAGGTCCCGGTTGGACTCGAGCACCATGTCGATGAAGTCGATGACGATGATG
The DNA here is from genome assembly GCF_001812555.1 of Micrococcus sp. HMSC067E09. NCBI lineage: Bacteria > Bacillati > Actinomycetota > Actinomycetes > Micrococcales > Micrococcaceae > Micrococcus > Micrococcus sp. HMSC067E09. Next base: position 56,994 of record NZ_KV809440.1, read on the forward strand.
CCGCCGATGTCCCGCAGGCGCAGCTGGCGGACGATCTCCTCAGCGGCCTCCAGGTTGTTCTTGGTGACGGTCTCCTCGAGGTTGCCGCCGGAGCCGGTGAACTTGCCGGTGTTCACATCCACCACGGTCATGGCCTCGGTGCGGTCGAACACGAGCGATCCGCCGGAGGGCAGGTACACCTTGCGCTCGAGCGCCTTGTGGAGCTGCTCATCGATGCGGTGGGTGGTGTAGAGGTCCTCGCCCTCGTGGTCCTCCGGCACCCAGTGGTGCAGACGGTCCAGCAGGTGCGGGGCCACGTACATCACGTAGGCCTCGATGTTGTCCCAGGTCTCCTGACCCTGCACGAGCATCGCGGAGAAGTCCTCGTTGAAGACGTCGCGGACGGTCTTGATGGTCAGGTCCGGCTCCGCGTACAGCAGCTCCGGGGCCAGCACCTTGGTGCCCTTGGCCTTCTCCTGGATGCCCTCCCACTGGGCGCGCAGGCGGTTGATGTCGTTCTGCAGCTCCTGCTCCGAGGTGCCCTCGGCCGCGGTGCGGACGATCACGCCGGCGTCCTGCGGCAGGTGGTCCTTGAGGATCTTCTTCAGGCGGGAACGCTCCACGTCCGGGAGCTTGCGGGAGATGCCGGTCATCGAGCCGCCGGGCACGTACACGAGGTAGCGGCCGGGCAGGGAGACCTGGCTGGTCAGACGGGCGCCCTTGTGGCCCACCGGGTCCTTGGTGACCTGCACGAGCACCGAGTCGCCGGACTTCAGGGCGTTCTCGATCTTCTTCGGCTTGCCGTCCAGGTCGGCGGCGGACCAGTCGACCTCGCCGGCATAGAGCACGGCGTTGCGGCCGCGGCCGATGTCCACGAAGGCGGCCTCCATGGACGGCAGCACGTTCTGGACCTTGCCCAGGTACACGTTGCCGATCATCGAGTCCTGCGTGGTGTGGGAGACGAAGTGCTCGGCGAGCACACCGTCCTCCAGCACGGCGATCTGGATGCGCTTGTCCCGCTGACGGACCAGCATCTTGCGGTCCACGGACTCGCGACGGGCAAGGAACTCGGCCTCGGTGATGACCTGACGGCGGCGGCCCCCGGCGCGGGAGTCGCGGCGGCGCTGGCGCTTGGCCTCCAGGCGGGTGGAGCCCTTGACGCTCTGCACGGCGTCCGTGGCCTTCACGGAGGCCTGGCGCGGGGCGCGGACACGGGTCACCGTGTTCTCCGGGTCTCCCTCCTCTCCTCCGTCCAGCTCCATGTCCACCGATCCGCGGCGACGCTTGCGACGACGGCGCGAGGTGGTGCCCGTCTCACGCTCCTCGTCCCGGTTCTCCTCGCCGGAGTCCTCGGACTCGACGTCCTCGCCGTCGGCGTCGGCGCCGGGCCCGCCGTGGTCCGTGCGGGAGCCACGGCCCCGGCCCCGGCGACGGCGGCGGCTGCGTCCGGACTCCGGCGACTCGTCGTCGTCCTGGTCGTCGTGGTCGTCACGCCCCGCTTCGTCCTTCTCCTCGTCGCGGTCCCCGCGGCGAGGCTCCGAGGCGGTGAGGGTCGGGATCAGGTCCTCCGGCACGGCGAACGGGTCCGACGGGTCGAAGGTGAAGGTCTGGGCGGTGGCGGCCTGCTCGGCCGTGGTCTCCGCTGCCGTCGGCGCGATCGCCGTCTCCGCGGTGGTCTCGGCGGGTTCCGCCGTGGTGGTCTCGGGGGTGTTCTCGGCTGCCATTGCAGCTCCTCCTGCCGCCGGACGGTGCCACACCCACCGTGCCGGAGGCGTCCAGGTCTGCCGCCCCGACGCGTTGCCCCCGGTGCCGGTCCCGAAGGGCCACGGGGTGCGTCGCGGAGCAGACGCCAAAGTCCTGTGGTGAACCGGCGGGCCGCTCGTCTCAAGACTCCTCGGCTGCCCCGTCCGGAACCACTGGGTCGTCCTGGCCGGTTCCGCCGGTGTCCGTTCCAGGTCCGCGCGCTGCGGGGCGAGTCGATGCCCCACGCGCTGCGTGGACCGGGTCGGACTCTTCCGACCCCGGTGCGTCGGCGGCGACCTGGCCGGTCGCCCAGAGGAACGCGTCCGCGGTGTGGCCACGGTGCGTCCGCGAATGATTCTCTCACACGCCGACACGTGAGCCAGAGCTCGTGCGCCCCGGGCCTAGACTGCCTGCCATGGACCGCACCAGTTCTGCCGCAGCCACCGCCGCTGCACCGGTCGCCCACGACGCCACCGCGCTCACGCCGCGCGGCACCGCCCCGTCCCCGGACGAGCGCGGCGCCCTCGCCCGCCCGCGCGGCATCGCCGCGATGCTGCTGATCACCTCGCTGGTCGCGCTCGCGGCGACGATCATCATCATCGTCGAGCGCGCGCTCCTGGCGGTGGACCCGAACCACCGCACCAGCTGCGACCTCAACCCCTGGATGTCTTGTGGCAAGGTGATGCAGTCCTGGCAGGCCGGCACCTTCGGCTTCCCGAACACCTACGTCGGCATCGTGGGCTTCTCCGTGCTGATCACCGTGGCCGTGTCCCTGTTCGCCGGCGCCCGCTTCGCCCGCTGGTACTGGCTGCTGATGAACCTCGGCATCCTCGCCGGCCTCGGCTTCGCCGTGTGGCTGTGGTACGCGGCCGTCTACCAGATCAACACCCTCTGCCTGTACTGCATGATCGTCTGGGCCATGGTCATCATCCAGGCCGTCATGGTGACCTCCGCCACCATCCAGAACGGTCTGATCCCCGCCTCCGAGGGCCTGCGGTCCAGGGCGCGCGAGTTCGCCTGGCCTGTGGTCGTCCTCCTGTACCTCGCGGTCGCGGCCTCGATCGTCCTCCGCTTCGGGCTGGGCGTCCTCGGCCTCTGAGCCGCCCGCGGCGGACCTGTACGACGACGGGCCGTCGCCTTCCGTACGGA
>NZ_KV809441.1:0-10133 GCF_001812555.1 Micrococcus sp. HMSC067E09
CGACTGGACCTACGAAACGGGGTCAGCCCATCCCGACGATCACGCTGACGTGCTTGGTCATAGGTGGTGCTCTCTTTCGACGGTTCAGCTGACAACGCCTGTCGGCGGCTCAGGAGCCGATGGGTGGGAGGAACGGGCGCGCTCCAAATGCCGGCGGCGGCCCCGCCCGGTGGGAGGCCTCGATGAAGTGGTCGAGCTTTGCCCGGCCTGAGGCGTCCTCGCCGCGGAGGAACACGCCGAGCATGGAGAACAGGCCTCCGAGTACGGCGTCACGTTTCGCGCTGCTGCTCAGGAGTCGGTGAGCGGCGGGCTGGTTGCCTTCGCGGATCGCCTCGAACAGTGCGATCGTCTCAAGCCAGGCACCGTCGTCGGGGCGCGGCATCGGCGCGGGTGCGGGCTCAGAAATCCCAGTCGGCATCGGTCGTGTCCTCTCCCTTACCCATGACGTAGCTCGACCCTGAACCGCTGAAGAAGTCGTGATTCTCATCGCTGCCCGGCGAGAGCGCGGCGAGGATCTCGGGGTTCACCTCGGTCTCCTCATACGCGAAGCGGGCGGGGTAGCCGAGGTTCATGAGCGCCTTATTCGCGTTGTAGCGCACGAATACGGCCACGTCGTCCATGAGTCCGAGCGGCTCGTACAGCTCACCCGAATACTGCAGCTCCAGTTCGTACAGCTCTTCGAGCAGTGCGTAAGTGAAGTCGCGCATCTCGTGCTGTTCGACCTGCGAATGTGTTTCGAGGCCGCGCTGGTACTTGTATCCCGAGTAGTAGCCATGCACGGCCTTGTCGCGCAGGATCAGGCGGATCATGTCGGCGGTGTTCGTGAGCGTGGCGTGCACGGAGAAGTGCAGTGGCAGGTAGAAGCCGGCGTAGAGCAGCAGCGAGGAGAGCAGTGTCGACGAGACCTTGCGCTTCAACGGGTCGGGGCCGAAGTAGTGCTGCAGCACCTTCTTGCAGCGCTCCTGCAGCAGGTCGTTGCCGACCGCCCACCGGTACGCGTCATCGATCTCCGGCGTGGACGTGAGCGTGGAGAACACGGAGGAGTACGAGCGGGCATGGACGGACTGCATGAACGCGATGTTCGTGTAGACGGCCTCCTCATGCTCGGTGCGGGCATCCTGGATCTGGCAGATCTCGCCGACCGTGGCCTGCACCGTGTCGAGCATGGTGAGGCCGGTGAAGACCCGCATCGTGAGGGTGCGTTCCTCCTGACTCATCTTCTGCCAGGCGGGGATGTCATTCGAGAGAGGCACTTTCTCGGGGAGCCAGAAGTTCGCGGTGAGCCGGTTCCACACCTCGAGATCCTTTTCGTCGGTCACACGGTTCCAGTTGATCGGCCTGAGGCGTGCTGCGGGATCGTGACGGTACGCGGGCGGGGTGACGGAGAGTTCGGTGAGCGGGCGATCAAAAGCGATGCTGGTCATGCTGGTGGTCTTTCTGAGTTAGTCGGGTGGGGTCAGAGGGCGCAGGAGACGCAGCCCTCGATCTCGGTGCCTTCGAGGGCGAGCTGCCGCAGGCGGATGTAGTAGAGCGTCTTGATGCCCTTGCGCCAGGCGTAGATCTGCGCCCGGTTGATATCTCGCGTCGTGGCCGTGTCCTTGAAGAACAGCGTCAGCGAGAGGCCCTGGTCGACGTGCTGGGTGGCGGCGGCGTAGGTGTCGATGATCTTCTCGGGGCCGATCTCGTAGGCGTCCTCGAAGAACTCGAGATTGTCGTCGGTCATGTGCGGGGCCGGGTAGTAGACCCGGCCGAGCTTGCCCTCTTTGCGGATCTCGATTTTCGCCGCAATCGGGTGGATCGACGCCGTCGAATAGTTGACATAGCTGATCGACCCCGTCGGCGGCACCGCCTGCAGGTAGGCGTTATAGATGCCGTGCTCCCGGATCGAATCGCGCAGTGCCTCCCAGTCGGCGACGCTCGGCAGCGCAATCCCGGCCGCTGTGAAGAGGTCGCGCGTGCGCTCGGTGGCGGGCCGCCATTCCTCGGCGACGTAGCGGTCGAAATAGGTGCCGTCAGCGTAGTCGCTCTGCTCGAACCCGGTGAAGGCTTCGCCGTGTTCGATCGCGAGCCGGTTCGAGGCGCGCAGCGCGTGGTAGGCGACAGCACGGAAGTAGGCGTCGGTGAAGTCGATGCCTTCCTCGCTGCCGTAGTGGATGCGCTGGGAGGCGAGGTAGCCGTGCAGGTTCATCTGCCCGAGCCCGATCGCGTGCGACGCCGCGTTCCCTGCTGCAACAGAGGGCACCGCGTCGACATCGGTCTGATCCGACACGCTCGTGAGCGCTCGTACTGCCGTCTCGACCGTCGCCCCGAAATCGGGAGACGCCATTGTCTGTGCGATGTTCAGCGATCCGAGGTTGCAGGAGATATCCCGTCCGACCTCCGCGTAGCCGATCGCCGCATCGTAGGTGGAGGGGGTGTTGACCTGGAGGATCTCGCTGCAGAGGTTCGACATGTTCACCCACCCTTGAAGCGGGTTCGCGCGGTTGACGGTGTCCTCGAAGAGCACATACGGATAGCCGGACTCGAACTGCAACTCGGCGAGGGTCTTGAAGAAGTCGCGAGCGCTGATCGTCGTCTTCCGGATGCGCGGGTTCGCGACGAACTCCTCGTAGCGGTCGCTCACCGATTGGTCAGAGAGCGGGATGCCGGTCTCGCGGAGCACGTCGTAGGGGCTGAAGAGATGCATCTCGCGGTTCTGCTTCGCCAGCTCGAAGGTGATATCCGGGATCACGACGCCGAGGGAGAGGGTCTTGATGCGGATCTTCTCGTCGGCGTTCTCGCGCTTGGTGTCGAGGAACCGCATGATGTCGGGGTGATGGGCATGCAGGTACGCGGCGCCCGCACCCTGCCGGGCGCCGAGTTGGTTCGCATAGCTGAACGAATCCTCGAGGATCTTCATGACCGGCACCACACCGGAGGCCTGATTCTCGATCTGCTTGATCGGGGCGCCCGTCTCGCGGAGGTTCGTGAGCAGCAGAGCCACTCCGCCGCCGCGCTTGGAGAGCTGCAGCGCGGAGTTCACGCTGCGGCCGATCGATTCGAGGTTGTCCTCGAGGCGCAGCAGGAAGCACGAGACGAGCTCGCCGCGCTGCGCCTTGCCCGCGTTCAGGAACGTCGGGGTCGCCGGCTGGAACCGACCCGACAACATCTCGTCGACAAGGCGCGCGGCGAGCTCCGCATTGCCCTGTCCGAGGAAGAGTGCCGTTGCGACGACGCGCTCCTCGAAGCCCTCCAGGTAGCTGGCGCCGTCGAAGGTCTTGAGCGCGTAGGAGGTGAAGAACTTGAACGCGCCGAGGAACGTCTGGAAACGGTGCCCGACACCCGACGCCCGCTCATGCAGCAACTCCACGAAGTCCGGGTCATAGGCACGCAGGTACAACTCTTCGTAGTAGTCGTGCGCGATCAGCCACTCCAGGCGCTCCCACACGGAACCGAACCGTCGGGTGTTCGGTGCGACGTGCTGTGTGAGGTAGGCGTCGGCGGCCTCGCGATCCTTGTCGAACTGGATCGACCCGTCCGGTGCGAACAGGTTCAGCTGCGCGTTCAGGGCGTGATAGTCCTTGCGCTCGCCGATCCCGCCACGAGCCGGGGTAGCGGCGGTCTCGCTGGGAGGGGAGGCAGGTGGTTCCGTGATGGTCATGCGACTTCCTTCTCGTTCGGTTCGTTCAGCTCGGTGGCTTGGTTCAGCACAGTGGTCTGGTGCGCCCAGAACTCGGGGAGCCCCTCGTTCACGCGGGCGATGTCGCGGTCGGTGCCGAGGAGCTCGAAGCGATACAACTCGGGCACCCGGCACTTGGCGGAGATGATGGGTCCGGCGAGGCAGTAGTGCTCGCCGAAGTTCGTGTTCCCGGCCGCGATCACGCCGCGGATCAGGGCCCGGTTCGCAGGGTCGTTCAAGAACTGGATCACCTGCTTCGGCACGGCTCCGGCCTGCTCGCCCCCGCCGTAAGTGGGAAGGACGAGCACGAACGGGCGGGACACCCGGATCATGCCCTCCAGCCGGGGCCGCAACGGGATCCGTGCCGCGTCACGGTCGAGCCGGTCGACGAATCGCCTGGTGTTCTCCGACACGCTCGAGAAGAACACCAGATCCGGCGACTCCAGCCCCTCGAGCGCCCGCACTTCCGGGGCGGCATGCCCCGGAACCCGGTGTTTCACGCTCATACACGCATCATTCCTCTCGCAATCAAGAACCCAACATGTGGTAGTTGCTGGCTCATGTGGAACTAGATCTAGTGTTAGCACGATCCGTGGGGGCGTGGCTACGACACGCCCATGTTTGCAACTACGTATAGACGAACATTAGAGTTAGACGCGCAGATCATGGTGAGGTGCGGGCGGGGCGCGTCACCAATCCACACGGGCTGAGGACGGCCCATCGAGAATGAGTGAGGTTGTGCGATGAGCGATCCGACCAGGATCCAGATTCCTGCTGAGATTCGGAACGAGAGCATCAGCGCATTCGTGGAGGAGTGGGCTCGGGTCACCGAGCCCGACCGGATCGAACTCGTCTCGGCGGTCGATGACGCCCGGCTCATCGGCGAAGCCCTCGCCGCCGGTGAACTCCTGCCCGCAGGTGAGGGCCGCTATTACGCTAGATCCCATCCGAAGGACACCGCCCGCTCCGAGGAGCGTACGGTCGTCGCAACCTCGGAATCTGCCGATCGCGGCAGCTACAACAACTGGCAGCCAGCGAGCGAGGTGAAGCCGCTCATCACCGAGCGGATGCGCGGGGCGTCTCGCGGGAAGACGATGTACGTCGTCCCCTACCTGATGGCGCCGCCCGGTACTCCGCTCGCGGCCTACGCGGCCGGGGTGGAGCTGACTGATGATCGCAAGGTCGTGCTGCAGATGATCCGCATGACCCGCGTCGGTCTCGAGCATTTCGACGGGCTCTCCGACCCGGACTTCTTCGTGCGCGGCGTGCAGGTCACCGGCGATCCCGACTCGCTCGGGCACGGCACGCCGGAGGATGCGCGCCTGTTCGCGACGATCGCGGATGAGCGCACGATTCTCCACTACGGCTCCGCATATGGCGGCAACGCGCTCCTCGGGAAGATCGCACACGGCCTCCGCCAGGCCTCCTACGACGGCTATTCCTCGGGGAAGTTCCTCGCGGAGCAGTTCCTCCTGCTCGGTATTCGCGACCTGAAGACCGGCGCCACCACTCATGTCTGCGGCGGGTTCCCGAGCGCGTCGGGAAAGACCAACCTCGCGATGGCCCTGCCGCCGGACGCGCTCGGCGACCGGTACCGGGTCGATTTCTACGGCGACGATATCGCCTGGATGTGGATCGACGACGAGGGCCGCCTGCGGGCGATCAACCCCGAGAACGGCGCGTTCGGGGTGGCGAAAGACACGAACGAGCGTACGAACCCGACGGCGATGGCCGCGATCGCGGAGGGCTCCGGCACGATCTTCACCAACACCGCCTACAACCAGCTCACCGGCGAGGTGTGGTGGGAAGGCCTCACCCCGCAGCCTCCCGCAGAACTCGACGGGTGGCTCGACTGGACCGGAGCCCCGATCGCCGACCGCGGCCCCGACCAGCAGGATGCTCCGTGGGCGCATCCGAACAGCCGCTTAACGATCCCCCTCGAACGCATCCCGAACCTCGCCGCAGACGCCGCAGACCCGGCAGGGGTCGTGATCGACGCGATCATCTTCGGCGGCCGCACCCGCGACCGCGAACCCCTGATCCGCGCCATCGACGACCTCGCGATCGGCGTCTACGACGGCCTCACCCTGGGAGCGGAGGCGACCTTCGCCGCCGAGGGCGTCGACGGGCAACTCAGATACGACCCCATGTCGATGCGCCCCTTCTTCTCCTACTCAGAAGGCCGCTACGCCCAGCACTGGCTGACCCTGCTCCGGCAGCTCACCGATCTGCCGGTATTCGCGCACGTCAACTGGTTCCAGCGCGACCCCGAAGACGGCCACTACCTCTGGCCCGGCTACCGCGAGAACCTCCGCGCCCTGAACTGGCTCTTCCGCTACCGCGCAGGCGACGCCCACGGGCACCCCACGCCAGTAGGCGTCCTCCCCACAGCGGAGGAGCTCGATCTCACCGGCCTCGATATTCCCGCAGAAGATCTCGACCGGCTGCTGCGAATCGACACGAAGCGCTGGACCGAGGAAGTGCAGCATCGGCAGGAGCACCTCCAGGGCCTGCCCGATGTGCCGCGCGAGATCTGGGACGCCCACCAATCCCTCAGCGCCGCCCTCACCGCACAAGCGGCCTCGGCCGACCACGAGCATCCCGGATCCGGCCCCGGATCCACACACCCCGACACCCACTGATACAGGAAGGCTGCATCTCTTGAAGATCACCAGGAAGTTCCTCACCGGAATCGCGATCGCCGCGATCGCCGCGCTCGCCGCGCTCGGCCTCACCGCCTGCGCGAATACCGGCACCCCCGAATCCGGTAGCGACGGCGATCCCCTCAAGGTCTACGCGACCACCGGCTACCTGGCTGACGCGGTCGCGAATCTCGCCCCGATGCCGAAGTGACGACGATGGTCGGCCCGGGCGGCGATCCGCACACTTACCAGCCGTCGACGAAGGACATCGAGACGATCCAGAACGCCGACGTGGTGTTCTGGAACGGGCTGCACCTCGAGGCGCAGATGATCGACCAGCTCGAGAGCCTCGGCGACCGGCAGCTCGCCGTGGGCGACCAGCTCCCGGAGGATCTGCTGCTCGACTGGCCCGAGACCGACGACCAGGGCAACCCGCTGCATGATCCGCACGTCTGGAACAGCCCCGAAGCGTGGTCGCTCGTCGTCGGATACGTCGCGGACAAGCTTGGCGAGATCGACCCGGCGGGCGCGGCCGAGTACGCGTCGAACGCCGAGGCGTACATCGCCGAGATCGATGCCGCGGTCGCAGAGGCTCGCGAACTCCTCGGCGACGGGAAGATCGAGCCGCGGATCCTGATCACCGGGCACGACGCCTTCAATTACTTCGGGCAGACCTTCGACCTCGAGGTGCATGCCACCGACTTCGTCTCGACCGAGGCCAAGCTCGGCGCCGGGGAGCTGTCGGAGCTCGCGCAGCTCATCGCAGACAACGAGGTGCCGGTGATCTTCCAGGACAACCAGGCCAACCCGCAGGCCATCACCAGCCTGAAGGAGGCCGTGCGGTCGCTCGGCTGGCAGGTCGAGGTCTCGGGCGAGGAGCTCTTCGCGGACTCCCTCGGTGCGGATTCCGGCGTGGACACCTATATCGGCGCGTTCTCGCACAACGCCCGCGCCGTGGCCGAGGCCCTCGGAACCGCGGGGCAGTGACCGTGACCAACATCGTTCACACGGCCGGGGCTCCCATCGGAACCCCGGCCTCCCCGGACACCGCACTCGCCTGCAGCACGCAGGGCCTCTCCGTCGCCTATCGCGCGGAGCCGGTGCTGCGCAGCGTGGACTTCGCGGTGCCCCAGGGGGTGGTGATGGGGATCGTCGGGCCGAACGGAGCCGGCAAATCGACGCTCATCAAGGCGATGCTCGGCCTCGTGAGGCCTCTGACCGGCGCTTCCGAGTTCTTCGGGCAGCCTCTCGCGCGCACGCGGAAGCGGGTCGGCTATATGCCGCAGTCGACCAGCGTCGACTGGGACTTCCCGACCACCGTGCTCGATGTGGTCACGATGGGCACCTACGGCTCCCTCGGCTGGATCCGCCGCCCCGGGAAGCGCGAACGGGCCCGGGCGGTTGCGGCCCTCGAGCAGACGGGGATCCCGGATCTCGCCTCGCGTCAGATCGGGGAGCTCTCGGGCGGGCAGCGGCAGCGCGTGTTCCTCGCCCGTACGCTGGTGCAGGCCCCGGATCTGTACTTCATGGACGAGCCGTTCCAGAGGATCGATGCGAAGAGCCAGCAGGCCATCGTCTCCGTGCTGCACACGCTCAGGGAGCAGGGGAAGACCGTCGTGATCGTGCACCACGACCTCGCCACTGTGCGCGACTACTGCGACCACGTCACCCTGCTGAACCGCCGCGTCGTCGCCTCGGGGCCGGCCGACGAATCGTTCACGTGCGAGAACATCCGCACCGCGTACGAGGTCACGGCAGGCGACGATGCGTTCCTGGAGTTCGCGTCGTGAGCCTGATCGAGTTCCTCGGGAATCACACCTACCGGATGGTGTTCTTCGGCACCATGACGATCGGGCTCGTCGCCGGCGCGCTGGGGTCTTTCGCGTATCTGCGGAAGCAGTCGCTCATCAGCGATGTGATCTCCCATGCGGCGCTGCCCGGCACGCTGCTCGCGTTCCTCACCGCGGTCGTCGTGCTGGGCGCGGACGGCCGCAACATGATCGCACTCATCATCGGTGCGGTCATCGTCGGCACGCTCGCGGTGCTCTTCGCCAACGGTGTGACCCGGGTGTCGAAGATTCGAATCGACACCGCGATGGCGGTGTCGCTCACGGTCTTCTTCGGTGGCGGCATGCTGCTCATGCGGATCATCGCGAACGGGGCCTTCCCGGGCAAGGGCGGCATCCAGGACTACCTCTTCGGCAACGCCTCCGTGATCACGATCGCCGACCTCACCACGAGCATCACCGTGGGCGCCCTCGCCCTCGCCCTGATGCTGGTGTTCTGGAAGGAGTTCGCGCTGCACACCTTCGACCCGGATCACTCGACGGTGCTCGGGTTCCGGGCGCGCACGATCGACACGCTCATGTTCGCCACCATTGTGATCGCCACCGTGATCGGTGTGAAGGCCGTCGGTCTCGTGCTCATGGTCGCGTTCGTCGTCACCCCGCCGGCCGCGGCCCGTCAGTGGACGCGCACGCTACCCGGCATGGTCGCGCTCTCCGGCCTGTTCGGCGCGGTCGGCAGCGGCGTCGGCGCGTACCTGTCGATCGTGCTCGGCAGGGTGCCGACCGGGCCGCTCATCGTGCTCACGCTGTTCGCGATCTTCCTCGTCTCGCTGCTCTTCTCGCCCCGACGCAGCATCATCACCCGAGCCATCTCCCGCACTCGCGCACGCGCGGCCTTGAAGCGGGAACTACTACTCGCGTCCGCACCCGCGGAAGGAGCCCTCCGATGAGCTTCGTCCTCGGCACCACCCTGCTCGCCGTCGTCACCGCCCTCGCCTGCGCCCTGCCCGGTGTGTTCGTCGTGCTGCGCAAGAACTCGATGCTCGTCGACGCCATCAGCCACGCGGTACTGCCCGGCATCGTCGTCGGCTACTTCTTCGCCCACAACCTCGACTCCCCGCTGCTGATCCTCGGCGCCGCGCTCGCGGGTCTCATCGTGGTGCTCGGCAGCGAGTGGCTTTCCCGCACCGGGCTGCTCACCGGCGACGCCTCGCAGGGGCTGATCTTCCCGGCGCTGTTCAGCGGCGGCGTGATCCTCGTCACCCTGAACTTCGCGAACGTCCACCTCGACACCCATGCCGTACTCGTGGGGGATCTCAACCTCGCCGCCTGGGAGCAACTCATCATCGGCGGGGTCTCCTGGGGGCCGGTCTACCTGTATGTGATGCTCGCCGTGCTCCTCGTGAACCTGGCCTTCCTCGGCCTGTTCTACTCGAAGCTGAAGGTCACGACCTTCGACGCCCAGTTCGCGACCAGCCTCGGCATCAGATCCGGGCTGCTGAACACAGCCTTCATGTTCCTCGTCTCGGTCACCGTCACCGCCGCGTTCAACGCCGCGGGTGCGATCCTCGTCATCGCGCTCGTCGTCGTGCCCGCAGCTACGGCGTACCTGCTCAGCACGCGCCTGCCGGTGATGATCGCCCTCACCGCGGGGATCGCCGTCACCGGGGCACTCGCCGGGTTCTGGGTCGCGTATGTGCTCGACGCCGCGACCAGTGCAGGCATGTCGGTGTTCTACGGAGTCGTCTTCAGCGTCGTGCTCGTGGCCACGCGACTCCGCCAGCGACGCCATCGCAACGTACGAGAATATGCAGTGGCGTCGTCACCGTGAAGGAGCATCCGTGCCGACCCCGCGTGATGCCACGATCATTCCCTATCTCAAGACGATCTGGATTCTGCAGCATGAAGAGCGAGTCCGCGTCGGCGTCACGGTGCTCACCGAGCGGCTTGCGAAGGCCCCCGCGACGGTCTCGCAAACCGTTCGCTCGCTCGCAGACGCGCGGCTGATTCGACACAAACCGGCTCTTCACAATCGAGGGTGTAGAC
>NZ_KV809442.1:0-7395 GCF_001812555.1 Micrococcus sp. HMSC067E09
ACGGCTTACACAGACCATCTGACACGCCCGCCCCCTTCGATCACAACCGCAACTCAGGCTCCGCCTGACCGTCGAAGGGAACACCTCTATGGACACTCGCATCACCGACCGCCCGGCATTCCGGCTCGCTGGTCACTCCGTTCGCGTCCCGCTCATCCACGCGGGTGCAAACCCGCGCATCGAAGCGCATATCGCCGCACTGCCCGCGCAGGAGCATGGACGACTCAAGGCACTCGGCAATACGGAGCCCGCCGGGCTGCTCCAGGTCAGTGCCGATGTCGATCCCGACTACACCGAGGGGACCGAGCTGACCTACCTGCACGGTGTTGCGCTCGATGCGGGGACGACCGCGCCCGACGACCTCGACGTGATCGAGGTTCCGGCTGGCACCTGGGCGGTGTTCCGCACGAGCGGCCCCTACCCGGCAGCATTGCAGCACACCTACGCGGCGTCGGCGTCCGAATGGTTCCCCTCGAACCCGTGGCGCCTGCGCCCCGGCCCCTCAATCGTCGCAGTCCTCGATCGCGCCGAAGATTTCAGCACCGCGACCACCGAACTCTGAATGCCGATCGAACGCGCATAGAGCGACATGCGGGGCCTTCACGAACTCGTCAGCAGATCGTGAAGGCCCCGGTTTCGTTCGGAGGATAATGAGGGGAGACTGCAGCGAACACGACGTAGACTGAACCCGTAACGCCGACCACAAGGAGGCACCCCGCATGGCTACGAAGACTCGCGTATCCGAGGCGCACGTTCAGCGCGTCATTGCGGAAGTGCAGGCCGGGCAGCAGACCGCGGGCGAGGAAATGACTCCCGAGGGTCTGGAGTTGCTGGCTCGCCAGGTGCGCGGCGAAATCACGGTAGACGAAGCCGTCGAAGTGATCGCCGCTCGCACCCGCGCACGCCTCGCCGCCCGCACTGTCTGAACCGTATTGCGTCGCGATGCCTGATCGGTACACCTATCCGGGCAGCGATGTTCTCGTCAACAAGTTCGGCGTTACCGACTACGACGACTGGAAAGACGCCGAGGCGGACTTCATCGGTGCCCGCATGGTGCGTTGCGTGAGCATCCAATCCTCGGCGGATACGACCTTGCGCACCTGCAAGCGATCCACGCGTATCTGACGCAGGACATGTACTCGTGGGGCGGCGAGGTACGCGACACCGACACTCACCCCGGCGGAACTGGGATCGCGCACTGCCGCCCACAGTTCATCGTGCCCGAGGCCGAGCGCGTGTTCGGCATCCTCGCTGAGCGCAACTACCTGCACCGCTTGGACGCGGACGAGTTCTCTGAGGGGCTTGCCTGGGTGTGGGGTGAGACGACAGCGATCCACCCGTTCCGCGACGTGAACACGAGAACCCAGCATGTCTTCTTCAATCAGCTCGCCCGCGATGCTGGATGGGTCATCGACTGGTCGCAGATTCCCGGCGACGTGTTCGCCCACGCTCGCACCCTCGCCATCGTTCAAGACCCCTCGGGCTTGGACGCGCTGATCTGCCCGAATCTCGTCACCGTCGAGGACGCCGCACGGCACGACCGGCTGATAGGGCTGTTGAACGAGCACACTCAGGGCTTCACGACACGCAAGGCCGTCCGCGACCCTGCCGTGCTCGACCGGGAGCTGGACGCTGCACGCGAACGCCGCCGTGCCCTGCCTCCGGTGGATGCGTTCGGATACGACGCCCCGCCTGGCGGCGACCGGGGCGGCCCGCGTCTCGGACGGTAGCCGGGGGCAAGGGCGCGACGCGCCCGCGGCAGCTCTTGTCTATCGTTCGACGCGTGGCAGTCGCCCGTTTGGTCGAGCATGGACGGTCGGCTGTGCGGGGTCGTCGTTGTCGATGATGAGGTCTGCGCTAGCCTCGGGCGAGGCCTCCTGCTCGTACAGCTCGTAGGCGGGCTGGTAGCGCTCGGCATACATGCGCTGGGTTTGTTCCGGGCCGCCCAGATGGGCGCTGTCTCGGTCGATCCCGCGTTGCAGGCACACGGCAGGGCTGGTGCGCACATAGATCGTGGCATCCCAGTGCGCCGCCAGCTCGGGTCGCTGCAAGAACGTGCCATCCACGATCAGCACCGCATCAGGGGCGGCCTTCCACGGTTCGGCGTCGATGGGCTGGTCTGCATCAAGGTCGAACGACTCCGTGCGGATCATCCGATCACCATCGGGGGCGAGAGGCGCGAGCAACAACGACACCACGGCATCAAGGTCGCGGGCATCAAGGTAATACCCCTCGGCCGACATGCGCCCCCGCCGATACCGCTCGACCTTCGGACGGTGGAATCTGTCAATCTGGGCGCGGATCACCGAGCGGCCGGTCTGCTGGATGCCTGCGGCGAGTTCGTCAGCAAACGTGGTCTTGCCCGATGCGGTGCGCCCATCGACCGCCACCCGCACCGGAGCGGTACGGGGAAGCGCCACAATGCGGTGGACGACCTCGCGGATCATCTCGGCCCGTCGATCACCCATCAGCCACCTCGCCTCGTCGCACTTCTACCGTCATCTGTCATCCTATGGATGGGTTCTCCGCGAGAACCTGAAAGCAGAAACAGGGCTACCGGCTCAGACCAAACCCGTCACGCTCTGGCGTGCTGCGATCTTTCTGGGGGAAGTTGTATGGCCTGGCGCGTTCCTGCTCCACTCGCTGGGCCTCGCTCGCGGCCTGTTCTGCGCGGGTCTGCTCGATCCGTGCCACGGCTTCGGCGGGGGTGAGCGTGCGCAGCAGAGCGGCTTCCTCCCGCGCCTGCCTCGCGGTGTTCGCTGCTCGTGTGGCTTGTTGCATGGGGTTCGTGGTGAGGTATGCCTGCTGATTGCGGATCACGGTCTCCGCGCCGAACACTCGCGCGAACGCGACGAGTCGTTCGGTCTGTGCTCGCTCTGGCCGGTGCAGCAGGGCGTCGCGTGCTGCCTGGTGTTCCTGCTCGGCGTCGATCACGCGCGGGTCGCTGTCGATTCGGGGCCGGGTGACTCGCTCCACCCACGCATCTGCGCGTTCGTTCGACCTCGGCGGCTCGCCCCACTCGCTCGTCACCTGCTGGCGCGCTTCGGCGGTTCGCGCTTGGGCGTTCTCGTGCTCGTCGCGGGCGCGGCGCTTCCCGAACCACGACGACGCCGGCACCTGCTCGCTGGCTTCCTGTTCAGCAGCGTCGGCCTGTTGCCAGTCGGCGAGTGCCCCTCTCGCCGCGGAGACGACCGGCGCGGCGACCTCGGCGCGCACCTGCTCGGCACGCTCACGGGCGGACTGCTCGGCCGCTCGCGCCCTCTCCCGTACTTCGGTCTCGCGGTCGCTGAGGTCGGCAAGGGCGGCGCTGACCTGTTGCCAGCGTGCGGCCTGCGCCTCAGCCGTTGCCGCACGCTTGTCGAGCGCCGCCATCTCGTCGTTCACGAACCGCACGGGGCCGTTCTCGGTGAGCCCGGCCACTTCCTCGACGGCGCGGCGGGTGGCGTCGGCAAGTCCGCGGTCGGCGCGGTCGCGCTCCATCGCCTCGATGAATTGCGCCCTGGCGTCGGCCTGGCTCTCGGCGACGACGTGCAGCACGTTCGACTCGCGCCCGCGGGTCATGCCGACGTACACGCCTGCGGCGCTGGTCGCGTCGGTGAGGATCGTGTGCGACCCCGCCACGGTCGCGCCCTGCGCCCCGTAGGCGGTCGACGCATACGACAGGTGGGCGTGCTCGGCCACATAGTCGGCGGGGAGGCGCAGGGTGCGCTGCCGCTTCCGCCCGTTCCCGGCCTCGCGCACGGAGAGCGCGCCGTCGTCCTCGACGTGCTGCACGACCCATTGCTGCCGATTCGCTACGCCCACATCAGTGTTGTTCTTCCGCGTCTGAATCACATCCCCGGCCCCGATGGGCAGGCCGTCGTTCCCGTACACGGTCGTCGTGTCGTCGACTGCACCGTGCGAGACTCGTTCCTCGCGGATGCGGGCGTTGACGGTGCGGGCTTCATCGTTCGTGCTGACGGTGATCGCTTCGCCGTCCTGCCGCGCCTGGGCGATATGCTCGCGCGCCTCTTCGCCGCTGTCGTGCAGGCGGATGAGACCGAGCCTGGCGAGCTGGTCGAACACCTCGCCGGGGTTTCTGCCGTCGCGCATCCGTAGCGTGACTTCGGCGTAGGCGGGGTCGGTGAAGCGGTGCACCTCGGCCATATCGAACGTGTGACCCCGGAACTGCGCGGCCACATCGAGCACGCCGCCACGACCGACCGCGGCGAGCTGGGCGCGATCCCCGACCAGTGCGACCGTCGCGCCAGCCTCATCGCAGACGGTCAGCAGGGCGATCGCGGTGTCCTGGTCGAGCATCCCGGCCTCGTCCACGATCACCCGCTCACCCCGCGCCAGCCGCTCGTCCTCGGACGGGCCGCGATAGGTGCGGCCCGTCTCGGGGTCGGTGTCGCCGGGTGCGAGGCGCGTCCATACGCCGTCACTGTTCCAGCGCCACCCGTGCGCGTGCACGAGCGCCGCAACACTGCTCGCGGGCACGTCGAGTTCGTCGCGTGCGACCTGCGCGGCGCGCAACGTCGGCGCAACCACCCGCGACACCCGGCCATGCTGCGCCGCGACCTCGATAGCGACACCGAGCATCGTGGTCTTGCCCGCACCCGCTGCACCCTCCACGACGACGAGCGGATCGCGCGATGCGACCGCGGCGGCGGCGCGCTCCTGCCCAGCGTCCAGACCCCGCGCCTTTGCCGCGTCGCGCACGTCGGGGTGCTTCGGCTCCCGCTTCGGCACTCGTGCGGTCAGGAGGTCGCGCAGTTCCGTCTCAGCCTGCACCACGCGCAGGCTCGTGAGGTGCGCCACATGCTCCGGGGCCGGTGCGCCGGGCGGGAGGATCGAGAAGCAATCCTCCATCGCCAACGCCGTTGCAATGCGCACGAACTCGCGCACCTCGGCGGGTGCGGCCTGCACGCCGTACTCGGTCATGATCCGCGTCGCGTGCTCCTGCACCGTGTGCCGCGTCCACGCCGAACTACCTGCGGCGCACCGATCCAGCGCACGGCTCGCCACGACTTGCACGGAGAGGTCATCCAGCGACACCGGCGCACGACGCACGGGCCGGCGCCACGTCTCCGGGTCGTAGCCGGCTTCTCGCAACTCCGTCGCCCACGCCTGTTCTTCGCGCAGCGTGGTGGGCTTCTTCGCGGGCCGCTCATACGCCCACGCTTTCGCCGCGAGCCGGGCCGAGACGACCGGCCCCACAGTCTCGCCCGGATGCGCCGCCTCCCACTCCGCCTCGAAGCGTTCCAAGTGCTTGCGCACCTGCTCGCCGCGCTTACTCATCACACCGTTGAACCGCTCGAGCTCGACCACCTCACCCGATACCGGATCAAGGGTCAAACCGTGCCCTTCCAGCACCTCCGCAAGCTCAGGGTGCGCGGCGATCACCGCGGTGCCGAGCGCGCGAATCGCGCCCTGCTGGCGGAACAACGCCGCCGTGTCCAGCGCCCGCCACTTCCCAGCCGCCCATACGCGGGTACCGACCTGAAAGTGGATATGCCGGTGCGGATCACCCGCCCGCGACGTGCGGTGCGACACCGCCACCGTCTGCAACTGCTGGACGGGCACCACCTCCTGCTTGCCGCGCGGCCCGACACGGGTCACGGAATGCTCGGCGAGCCACGCCTGAATCTCCGCCACCGCGTCCTGCTGCGCCCGGTCGAGAACATCGGAGACCTCCGGGTGGAGCGCTGCGGCAATCGAGAGCGACTTCGGAGCGTTCACCACCATCTCCGCGAACCGCGGCGACCCCTGTTTCCCGACACCCGGTAGACGGGGCGTGCCCATCGACTCGCCCGTGACCGGGTTCACCCAATCCACCCACGCCGCATACGCCTCCGGGTCAAGCCCGACCGCAGCAGTCACGTTCCCGCCGCCGTCGAGCGCGGTGAACGCCGCCACAGACGCATCCGCGCCGAGGTAATAGTCATCGGCACGGGAGCGGTCGGCCTCGACATACCGACGCGCGTCGGCTCCGGTACCCCGGAACAGGATCACGCCGCCATGCATGAGGATCACTACCTATTGTTTCTACTACAGAAACGGACGTATCTACCACGGTAGCATACGTTCATTCAGAAGAACAGGGAGGTGCAACGAGTTGCCGCTGCGGGTACTCGTGGCGGCCGGGAGTACGGCTGTACGTAGTTGAGTCTTCGGCAGGTTATTCTGCCGGTATGTCGGTTTCTGAATTGTCTGCGAGTAGCCAGGACTATTTGAAGGCGGTATGGGCCCTGGCGGAGTGGTCGGAGACCCCGGTGACGCCGAAGCTGATGGCGGATCGGATGGGGTTGAAGCTCTCTTCGGTGTCGGATGCGGTTCGGAAGCTCACCGAGCAGGGCTTTCTCGAGCATGCGCCGTACGGTGCGGTGACGTTGACCGCGCAGGGGCGGGTGCACGCGGTTGCGATGGTGCGCAGACATCGTCTCATCGAGACGTTCCTCGTGGAAACGCTCGGGTATCGGTGGGATCAGGTGCATGACGAGGCCGAGACGCTCGAGCACGCCGTATCCGATTTCATGATCGAGCGTCTTGCCGAGCTCCTCGGGCATCCTGATCGCGACCCGCACGGTGACCCCATACCCTCTGCGGACGGCACTGTCGCACGCCCCAACGCGATCCACTTGACTGCGCTTGCGCCGGGGCAGCGGGCGCGGGTGGAGCGGATCTCCGACGATGATCCGCAGTTGCTGCAGTTCTTCGCGGAGAACGGGGTCCGCTACGGCACCGTGCTCGAAGCGCACCCGAGTACCCCCTATTCGGAAGTGATCGAGGTGCGTGTCGAGGGTCGGACAGAGAGGCTCGCGCTGGGGCGCGCCGCCACTGATGCGGTCTGGGTGGAAGCACTGACCTGAGCCGGGTTCTGGTGTTCCTTCCCGTCCGGTCTCGCGGTGAAGATTCGGTAGGCTGCCTGGACTCCGATCGTGTGCGCCGTGTTGTTGCATATCAAGTCGATCACCCCGGTCGCGTGATCCATCTGCTCCACGCGAACAAGTCGTCCCGGGGTGAGGCCGAGGGCATCGAAGCGCTCGAGTAGCGCGGGGTCGGTGTCGGAGACGCGCAGGATCTCCAGTTCCACACCGCTGCGCTGTTCGCTCAACGGACGACCGCGCCGTGCGGGCGATTCGCCGGTTCCGGGTATCGGGTTGCCGTATGGGTCGGTCTGCGGTGAGCCCGCGACCGCGTGGAGGCGGTTCGCAAGGTCGTCGTGGAGCACCGGCATCAGTTCGTCGGCTTCCCTGGCGACCTCCGGCCAGGCATAGTCGAGCACCTGGTACAGGAACGCGCGGGCGATGCGGTTGTGCCGGATCACTGCGAGGGCGAGCTGTTCGCCCTTGAGGGTGAGTTCGATCGGCCCGTACGGTTTGTGGGCTCTTCACAATCGAGGGTGTAGACGGG
>NZ_KV809443.1:0-120079 GCF_001812555.1 Micrococcus sp. HMSC067E09
ACCGTTCCTCTCGGTACGGCTTACACAGACTATCTGACACGCCCTCTTGGCATCGAACACAGTTGCGGTACAAGATCGTGTACTGCGGAAAGTTGTACAACCCCGTTGTATGCGCAGGGTGCGCACCCCACCCGAACCCGACATGGCCCAACTGGCCCACGCGTTCAAGGTGCACAAGGCCAACTCCGGCATGACCTACGACGAACTCGCCGCCGCCACCGGACTCGCCCGCCAGACCCTCCTCAACCTCGCCGCGGGCCGCACCTACGGAGACTTCCGCACCTGGCTCATCCTCGCCAAGGTCTGGGGCGTCCGCCTGGACGACCTCACGAAGGACGTCTGGCGCTAACGCAGAGGGCCCGCGAGCGCTCACGCCCCACACTCAGCGCACATCTCGCTCAGCACAAAGCGACAGGTCGAGTGAGACGACTACGGAAAGTGACAAGTGTGTTGAGAATGATCGCAACCCCATTTGTCTCACTTACCTGTCACACCCCTTGTCCGTTGTGACACTTCGATTGAGACGCGACACCGGCCGAGCGCCAGGGACGCCACGTGCCTCCATACCGATGGGACAATGAGGCCATGAGCCGCGCCGTCGACACCGCAGACACAACCCACCGACCGCACCCGCACGCCCAGCGCGCCCTGCCGGGCTGGACGATCCCCGTCGTGCTGCTGATCGACATCGTGCTCGTGACCGTCTTCGTGGCGATCGGCCAGCGTGAGCACACCACACAGAACGGGTTCCTGGGCCTGCTCGTCACGGCCTCCCCGTTCCTCATCGGTTTGCTGGTCTCTTCGTTCGGGTTCTGCCGGGCCAGGGCACATCGGTGGATCCAGGTATGGCCGGCGGGCATCGGCGTCTGGCTCGGCACCCTGGCGCTCGGGATGCTTCTGCGCGTCGCGCTCGACCAGGGCGGCGCTCCCCTGCCGTTCATCCTCGTCGCCGCCGGCTCGCTGGCACTGTTCCTGCTCGGTCGTCGCGCCCTGACCGGCCTGCTGCTGCGTCGCCGCTGAGCTTGTCCGAGCGCAGCCGACATGTCGGTGGACGTCGGCGGCCGGCCACAGCGATCGGCGCACTGCCTCAGCTTGAGGTGCGTGCCGTCGTCGTACAGTGGGGCCACGCCCCGCAGGGGCGCACCCCTGCTCCCCCGCCAACGGAAGGACGGCCCCCATGGTGACCGCCATCGTCATGATCCGCACAGACAAGTCGACCATCCCGGAGACCGCAGAGAGGATCGCCGGCCTCGAGGGAGTCTCCGCCGTCTACTCCGTCACCGGCGGCTGGGACCTGGTGGCCATGGTGAAGCTGCGCGAATACGACCAGCTCGCTGACACCATCGCCGACCAGCTGTCCAAGGTGCCCGGGATCCAGGAGACGGAGACGATGCTGGCGTTCCGGACCTACTCGCAGGCCGACCTGGGTGAGGGTTGGGCCCTCGGTTTCGAAGGATGAGCCGCCGCGGCGTCGCATTCACCGCCGCTCCGCTGCTGCTGGCGGGTGTGCTCGGTGGATGCAGCCCCGACCCGGCGGCCACTCCCCCGTCCTCGGGAGCCACGTCTGCGTCGGAATCGGGTTCCGCCGCTGCCTCTGAGACGGTCCCGTCGCGGACGCACGCCTCGACGCCGTCGCCCTCGGACGTCCGGCCCGGTTCCGGGTCCGCATCGACCCACTCGACGCCGAGCACGCAGAACCCTTCGCCGACCGCCTCGGGCACCTCCTCCGGCTCGTCCGACGCTCCTCCGTCGACGGCCCCGGCACGCACGGCCACGATCTCCGTCTCCGGAGATCTGCTGTGGCACGAACCCCTCTGGGAGGCGGCCCGCACGGACGACGGCTTCGACTTCCGAACGCAGCTGGATGGACTCACACCCGCCCTGGCGAACGCGGACCTCGCCGTCTGCCACCAGGAGGTGCCGGTGGCGCGCCCCGGCGGCCCCTACTCCGACTACCCGACATTCCGCTCCCTCGCCGAGACCGTGGACGCCGTCGCGGCCGCCGGCTTCGACCTCTGCACGACCGCCTCCAACCACACGATGGACGACGGCTGGGACGGCCTGGTGCGCACGCGCGAGACCCTGGAGGCCGCCGGGCTCGGCGCCGTCGGCACCTACACCACGCGCTCGGAGGCCCAGTCACCGCACCTGTTCACCACCGATCAGGGGGTGAAGGTCGCGATCGTGTCCCAGACCTATGGTCTCAACGGCACCCCCAAGACACCCGGACGAGAGTGGTCCGTTGACCTCCTGGACCCGGGCAAGGCCGTCGCCGAGGCTCGCCGTGCCCGCGCCGCCGGTGCGGACATCGTCATCTTCCACATGCATGCCGGCACCGAATACGAGCAGGAGCCGGACAGCAACCAGCGGTACATGGCGGCCATGGTGACCGCATCCGGTGAGTTCGACTTGGTCATGGGCCAGCATCCCCACGTCGTCCAACCGATCGAGAAGGTCAACGGGGTCTGGACGGTCTTCAACACCGGCAACCTGATGGCCGCACAGCGCCGTGACACCCCTCAGACCGACGACGGCATACTCGTGGACGTCTCCTTCCGGGAGACGCCGTCCGGGCGCTTCACCGTCGACCGGGTCCAGTGGGCACCCACCCACATCAGCCGACCCGGCGAGGATGCGGACGGGATCCCACGCGTGCGCGTCATCCCGGATGCGCTGCCCGAAGCATCGGGGCCGACGCGCAAGGCCTTGCAGGACTCGGCGGCTAGGACCCGCTCCGTGGTCGGCGCGCACGCACCTGAAGGCCTCGTGGAACGCACCGAGCCCCTCGAGGGACCTGACGTCCCCAGGGGGACGACGTCGGCCGTCTCACCTTCACGTTGAAGGTGAGACGGCCGACGTCGTTCTTCCGGCAGAGGCAGCCGCGCGTTTCAGGAGCGCGAGAAGGCCACCCAGCGGTCCAGCACGTCCTGTGCGGCACCGGAGTCGAGGGACTCGGCGGCCACCGCCATCTTGTCCGTGATGCGCTCGGCCAGCGGGCGGGAGGCGTCGGGGTCGTCGGCCACGAGGCCGACGGCGGCGTTGAGCAGGACGGCGTCGCGGATCGGCCCCTTCTCCCCCGCCAGCAGAGCGCGGACGATCTGAGCGTTGTGGGCGCCGTCCTTGCCGGCCAGCGCCTCGACGGACTGCAGCTCGAGGCCGAAGTCGCGCGGATCGATCTCATGCTCCGTCACTGCACCACGCACCTCGTAGAGGGCAGACGGGCCGGACGTGGTGACCTTGTCCCTGCCGTCGGAGCCGCGGAAGACGAAGCCGCGGACGCCGCGGTCGGCGAGCACCTGGGCCAGCAGCGGCGCCATCGTGGCATCGGAGCAGCCCAGGGCCTGTGCGGTGACCTTGGCCGGATTGGAGAGCGGGCCCAGGAAGTTGAAGACCGTGGGCACGCCCAGCTGACGGCGCACCGGGGCCACGTGCTTCATGGACGGGTGATAGTTCTGCGCGAACAGAAAGGTCATGCCGACCGCCTCGGCGCACTCCTCCGCCTTCTCAGCCGGCATGGACAGGTCCACGCCGAGCGCCTCGATGACGTCGGCCGCACCGGCGGTGGACGAGGCGCCACGGTTGCCGTGCTTCACCACACGTGCACCCGCGCCCACGGCCACGAGCGAGGACATGGTGGAGATGTTGACGGTCCCCAGGCGGTCACCACCGGTGCCGACGATGTCCAGGGTCTGCCCCGGAACGGACACCGGCCGGGCGCGCCGGACCATGACCTCGGTCAGGCCGAGCAACTCAGGCACGGTCACGCCCTTGGCGGCCAGGGCGGTGAGGAAGCCGCCGACCTGGGCCTCGGAGGCGGTGCCGCCCATCATCTCCTCCATGGCCCAGGCCGCCTGCGCCAGCGTCAGGTCGACGGACGAGGTGAGGTCGCCGAGGATCTCGGGCCAGGTGGACGGGGTCGATGCGGTGCTGGAGATGGCGTTCACATGGACGACCCTATCGCCCGGCGCACGCCCGGGGACATCCGGCGGTCACGGTGTGACGCTGGACGTTCGCTGACCGTATGCCCTGCAATCACGTTGAACATGCGCCCTACCGGGGACATGCAGGCTGCGACACGGTAGCGTCCGGTTGGGCACAGGACACGGTTTAGGGCCATAATGGCCAGGTGACCACTGCAACTCCCGCTCTCCAGCAGCCCGCGCCCACCGGGCTCCCGAGCCGCCCCAACATGGTCCAGGTCGGAACCATGGTGTGGCTGGCCAGTGAGCTCATGTTCTTTGGCGGGCTCTTCGCCATGTACTTCACCCTGCGCTCCACTTCGCCGGAGCTCTGGGCGACCCACTCCGAGATCCTGAACATCCCGCTCGCGGCCGTCAACACGACCATCCTGGTGCTGTCCTCCGTGACCGCCCAGTTCGGCGTGTTCGCCGCAGAGCGTCTTCAGCCGCGCCGGACCGGAGGCCTCTTCGCCATCAAGTCCTGGGGCATGGTCGAGTGGTTCATCCTCACCGCGATCATGGGCTCGGTCTTCGTGGCCGTCCAGGCCTACGAGTACGCCGTGCTCGTGTCGGAGGGTGTCACCATCGCCGCCAACGCCTACGGCTCGGCGTTCTACATCACCACCGGCTTCCACGCCATCCACGTGACCGGCGGCATCATCGCGTTCATGTTCATCATCGGACGCGCCTACCTGGCCCGCCGCTTCGGCCACCATGAGGCGACCTCCGCGATCGTCGTGTCCTACTACTGGCACTTCGTCGACGTCGTGTGGATCGCACTCTTCTTCATCGTCTACTTCCTGGACATCGTCGCCCCGCTCTGACGGACGGCACACCAGGACCCACTCCGCACCCGAGGCGAATCGACCAGGCATGATGGTGTCGATTCGGCAGACAACGTAAGGAACCCACTGTGAAGGCACTATCGCAGCACCGCCGCCACCCGCTCATGGGGCTGGCACTGCTTCTGCTGGGGCTTCTGGTGACCGGCGGCCTCTACTCCGCCGCCAGCACGGTCAACCAGGCCCAGGCGGCCACCCAGGTCACGACGGCCGCCTCGAGCGATGACATCGCCGAGGGTGAGAAGCTGTTCAACGCGAACTGCGCCTCCTGCCACGGCATGGGTGCCGCCGGCACCGACGCCGCACCGTCGCTCATCGGCGTGGGCGCCGCCTCCGTCGACTTCCAGGTCGGCACGGGCCGCATGCCGATGCAGATGCACGGCCCGCAGGCCCGCATGAAGCCGGTCCAGTTCAGCGAGGAGCAGACCGCACAGATGGCCGCCTACGTGGCCTCCCTGGGTGCCGGTCCCTCCGTGCCGGAGGAGCAGTACCTCGATGCGGACCACGAGGACGTGAACATCGCCAAGGGCGGCGAGCTGTTCCGCATCAACTGCGCCATGTGCCACAACGCCGCCGCGGCCGGCGGTGCCCTGACCCGCGGCAAGTTCGCCCCGACCCTGGAGGGTGTGTCCGAGAAGCACATCTACGAGGCGATGGCCACCGGCCCGCAGAACATGCCGGTGTTCTCCGACGCCAACCTCAAGCCCGAGGACAAGCGCGACATCATCGCCTACCTCAAGACCATCGAGAGCAACGACTCGCCCGGCGGTCTCTCCCTGGGCTCCCTGGGTCCGGTCTCCGAGGGCCTCTTCATCTGGACTGCCGGCCTGGCCGTCATCATCGGCTTCATGGTCTGGCTGACCTCCCGGTCCTCCTGACCCCGCCGGCGCCCCGCGCGCCGGACGCAAGACACTGCATCACTCACTCAAGCAAAGGAAATGAGTCATATGGGCGAGCACGGCAACGGAGGGACCCAGCGCCCCTCGGACGCCCTCGAGCACGCCGGTGAGGACGCTCCCCGGTACGCCATCGACAACCCTGGGCTGCCTCCGCACCGCCCCCGGTTGGCGGACGAGGACCCGAAGGCCGCCAAGCGCGCTGAGCGCCAGGTCTCGGTGCTGTTCCTGATCTCGATCATCGGCACCGTCGTCTTCTTCATCGGCTACTTCGGCGTGGGCCAGATCGGCAACAACGAGTCGTTCGATGTCATCTTCCTGCAGAACATGCTGCTGGGCGTCGGCACCGCCCTCGCGATGCTGGGCATCGGCGTGGGCATCGTCCACTGGGCGAAGACCCTCATGCCGGACCACGAGATGGTCGAAAGCCGTCACGAGGTGCGCACCGAGGCCGATCGTCAGGTCGCCGCCGGCATGATGCAGGACATCATCGACGAGACCCAGATCAAGCGCCGCCCGCTGCTGCGCAACACCCTGATCGGTGCCGCCGTCCTGGCCCCGCTGCCGTTCATCGCTGTGTTCCGCGATCTGGACAACACGGACAACTTCTCCGACAAGGAGACCGAGAACTTCGGCGTCGAGCGCCTGCGCCACACCATGTGGGCCGAGGGCGTGCGTCTCGTCCGTGATCCCACCGGTGCCCCGATCAAGGCCTCTGACGTGACCGTCGGCTCCGCCGTGCACGTCATCCCCGAGGGCCTGAACGACCTGCACCACGGCAAGCTGAACGAGAAGGCCAAGGCCGTCGTCCTGCTCATGCGCCTCGACCCCGCCAAGGTGAAGATCACCCCGGGTCGAGAGAACTGGAACGTGGACGGGATCTTCGCCTACTCCAAGGTCTGTACCCACGTGGGCTGCCCGATCGCGCTGTACGAGCAGCACACCCACCACCTGCTGTGCCCCTGCCACCAGTCGACCTTCGACCTGACGCAGGAGTGCAAGGTGATCTTCGGCCCGGCCAGCCACGCGCTGCCGCAGCTGCCGATCGCTGTGAACGACGAGGGCTTCCTCGTCGCCCAGAGCGACTTCCATGAGCCTGTCGGACCTGTCTACTGGGAGCGTGGCTGACCCATGAGCACCACTGTGAAAGAGTTTCAGCCGGCCACCCGCACCGGCCGCCTGGCGAACTATCTCGACACCCGGGTGGGCATGTCCCCCATCGTCAAGGAGTTCGGCCGCAAGATCTTCCCGGACCACTGGACCTTCATGTTCGGCGAGGTCGCGCTCTACAGCTTCGTCATCCTGCTGCTGTCCGGCGCGTTCCTGACCTTCTTCTTCGATCCGTCGATGGCGCACGTCACCTACGAGGGTGCCTACGCTCCGCTCTACGGCATCGAGATGTCCGCCGCCTACGCCTCGACGCTGGACATCAGCTTCGACATCCGCGGCGGCCTGTTCATGCGTCAGCTGCACCACTGGGCCGCGCTGCTGTTCGTCGCCGCGATGTCCGTGCACATGCTGCGCGTGTTCTTCACCGGCGCCTTCCGCCGCCCGCGTGAACTCAACTGGGTGGTCGGCTGCGGCCTGCTGATGATGGGCTGGGCCGCCGGCTTCACCGGCTACTCGCTTCCGGACGAGGTGCTCTCCGGCAACGGTCTGCGCATCATCGACGGCATCCTGAAGTCCCTGCCGCTGGTGGGCACCCACCTGTCGATGTTCCTGTTCGGCGGTGAGTTCCCGGGCTACTCCATCGTGGGTCGCCTGTACGCGTTGCACATCATGATCGTCCCGGCGGTCATCCTGCTGCTGATCGTGATCCACCTGTTCATGGTCGTCACCCACAAGCACACCCAGTACCCGGGCCCGGGCCGCACGGAGAACAACGTGGTCGGCTACCCGGTGGGCCCGGTGTACGCCGCGAAGGCCGGTGGCTTCTTCTTCATCGTGTTCGGCGTTCTGGCCCTCATGGCCGGCACCGTCACCATCAACGCGATGTGGAACTACGGCCCGTACGACCCGTCCCCGGTGCAGGCCGGCACCCAGCCTGACTGGTACATCGGCTGGTTCGACGGCGCCCTGCGTCTGATGCCGGGGCAGATCGGCGACTTCTCCTTCCTGTGGAACATCCCGATGCCGTGGGGCTCCTCTGTCTCGCTGCCCATGGGAGTCCTGTTCCCGCTGATGCCGGTCGGGATCCTGATCCTCGGCATGATCGCGTGGCCGTGGATCGAGGCCTGGGTGACCAAGGACAACCGCGAGCACCACATCCTGGACCGCCCGCGCAACGCCCCGGGCCGCACGGCCGCCGGTGTCGCCGGCATCACCTGGTACTGCGTCATGTGGGCCGCGGCCTCCTCGGACCTCATCGCCACCCACTTCCAGGTGTCGCTGAACGACGTGCTGTACCTGCTGCGCGTGCTGTTCTTCCTCGGCCCGGTGATCGCCTTCATCGTGACCCGCCGCATCTGCCTGTCCCTCCAGCGCAAGGATCGCGAGCTGGTGCTGCACGGCCACGAGTCCGGCGTGGTGGAGATGTCCCCGGAGGGCGGCTTCTCCGAGCGCCACCGCAACCTGACCGACTACGAGATGTACCGCCTGGTCTCCTTCGAGTCCCCGCGCCCGATCCCGGCCACCCCGGGTCGCAAGGGCAAGGTCTCGACCATGGAGAAGGTCCGTGCCAGCGTCTCCCGTCTCTTCTTCGAGGAGCGCGTCGAGCCGGTCACCCGCGAGGAGCTCGTCGAGGCGCAGCTCCACGGCCACCACGGCCACGGCGCCGTGGAGGGCGACCAGGGCAACCAGCTCGGTCACTGATCGACAGGCTCAACGCCACACGGACGGAAGGCCCGCAGCACTTCATGTGCTGCGGGCCTTCCGCTGTCTGGGGCTCCGCTCCTCCCCCTGGCGCTTTCGCTAGCAACATCGGAGGCAGCACCGACCGATACTCCCCCGTCCCTTCCCGCGCCTGGGGGTTTTCGCTAGTAAAAAGGGAGGCGCCGACCGACCAACTCCCCTGTCCCACTCGCCTTCGCTAGTGGAAAGGGAGGCAGAGTCCCCCGCTCAGCCCTGCCCTTCGACCTCGTCACGGCGACACCGCACCTCGTGGATCACCCGGCGGAAGTCGTTCCGATAGTCCTCGACCGTCGCCCAGATCTGTGTCCAGCCGGCGTCGTCCCAGCCCTTGTTTCTCCAGGCGTCCACGAGCTTCTGTGCTTCGTCGTCGTGAGGCGCGCCGTCATAGTGCAGCACCAGCCGCCACTGTCTGTAGCCCATGTCCCCGTCAGGGCTCACCGGCCTGGAGGGGTCCAGGATGAGCTGCAGTTCCGGCTCCGGCAGGCCCGCATGGATCAACGCCAACCGCATCTTCGTCTCTGTGACCGCGTCCGAGCCCACCCGGATCAGGTCCAACGCTGCTCGTGCCGTCCTGACCCCCTTGTACCGTCCTGCACGGTTCACCGCGGCTCTCAGGCGTTCAACGGTCGTGAGCGGCTCCAGCCTCCCCTGCGGTGTCCAGGGTCGCTTCACGATGCCGTCCCCGGCCACCACGAGCTCGTCCACCATCCCCATCGGCAGCAGTGCAGCCAGGTCTGCCCACGTGCGCTCGATGGATGTCACCGGGATCCCGTGCATCACCTCCACGTCCTCAGCGGGCACCGTCCGGCCATGCGTCACGACCCCACGCCTGCTCGCCACGCCGCGCACGTGCGGCCGAGACACGTGGATCAGTCCGTCGTCGTCCTGCAGCCACGACGGGAGAATGAACCCGTGCAGCCGCAAAGCCGTCTGGTGTGAGGCCACCGCCCGGGCCCGCTTCACGACGACGGCGACCTCCTCCGGCGGTCGGCTCACCGGAGGCGTGGGGTAGCCCAGCGTCTCCCAGCCTGTCAGGGGCATCGTGAGCGCCCGGTGGGCGCCGTGGGTGACCTGCAGGATGTCCGCGGCTCGGAGGCGGTCACCAGGTATGTGAGCCTGGTGGAGGGCATGTCTGTCGAAGACCTGATCGCGGAGGTGCTCCGGAAGGGGTCGTCGATTGCTCGGAACGAGTGGAATGAGACCTGTGGCCATGCACCGACTCTTCCGCGCGCAAGCATCTGCTGGATCGCCTGGATCGTCAGCTGTGGACCGCTTGGTATCTTTCGTCCGTTGTGCAGGAGAGGATCACGTCCGATCGACGCCTCCCCACGGCCCCCTCTGCACTTTCGCTAGCGAAATGGGAGGCGCTCGCTCCGAGTCCCTGCGAGACGCGCCCACGGCACACCGTATCGGCGCACATCCGCCCGAACGTCGTCAGCTCCCGCCCAGCCGCTGAGCCAGTACCATTCACGATGCATCAGCCCAGCTGATGAACCGGGATCTCACGCTCCACCGCTACGTCTGACTGTTGGGACCCATGCGGGCAGGCTGGGCTTGTCGGTACTCCTTTCCCAAGAACGATCGGCAGAGTCACCTCTGGCTTCGGGCGCGGATCAGATTTTCGGGCGGCGCTGATCGGTCAGCTCGACATGGTGACGATCGAGGCGTGATGTCTCGCCCTGAGACATCGAGAACTGACCGTGTTTCAGTCTGAGTACACCACCACGACGTGGCTGAGCTCTGTGCCGTGCGCGTCGAAACCGCCTCCGACGTCGCTAGCGAAAACGTCGACGTCGCCGCTCCCAGCGCGCCTCCGATTTCACTAGCGAAAACGCACCCCCGCGACCGAGACCGATGCCCGCGCCTGTCCATGCCCACGCCTATCCTTGCCGGCCCCACACCCGTGCCCGCCCCACATCCGTGCCGGCCCCACATCCGTGCCGGCCCCAGATCCGTGGCCGCGCCTGCTGCGGCAGCCAACGCATCCACTCACACACAAGACAGAGGCGGGCCGCACCCCCGAAGGGATGTGGCCCGCCTCTGTCTCAGCGGCTCAGGGCTGTGAGGTCAGTGCGCGTACTTGCCGCGCGAGAACTCGTAGACCCAGCCGGCGGTGCCGAAGGCAGCCAGTGCGGCGCCGGCGATGAAGATCCACCAGTCGATGGCCAGGCCGAGGGCTACGAGTGCGCAGGCGGTCGCCAGGGGAAGCGGCCACCAGGACCACGGGGCGAAGGTGCCATAGGTGCCGGAGTAGGAGACGATCTCTCCGTCCTCGTCATCGGCAGGCCCCTGCTTGAAGCGCTTGTCCGTCGCCTGGACATACCACGCGATCATGAGGGACATGGCACCCAGGGCGTAGATCGCGGGGATCCCGGCCCATTCGGTCCACTTCACCCAGAACCCGTAGACGGTTCCCACGATCACGAAGAACGTGCCGATGATCCAGAAGATGCTTGCGGTCGCCTTCACTTGGCCGTCACCTTCTCTCCGAAAGCCTCAGTGGTGTGCTGCGGGGAGTACGGCGAGAGCTCCGGGTGGTGGAGGTCAAGCGCCGGACGCTCCGAGCGGATGCGCGGCAGCGAGTGGAAGTTGTGGCGCGGCGGCGGGCAGGAGGTCGCCCACTCGAGGGAGCCGCCGAAGCCCCACGGATCGTCCACGGTCACCTTCTTGCCGTGGCGCGCGGTGACGTACACGTTCCAGAAGAACGGGATCAGCGACGCGCCGAGGATGAAGGAGAACACGGTGGAGAACGCGTTCATGGCGGCGAAGCCGTCCTCCAGCATGTAGTCCGCGTAGCGGCGCGGCATGCCGATGACGCCCAGCCAGTGCTGCACCAGGAAGGTGCCGTGGAAGCCCACGAACAGCATCCAGAACTGAATCTTGCCGAGACGCTCGTTCAGCATCTTGCCGGTGAACTTGGGCCACCAGAAGTAGAAGCCGGCGAACATAGCGAACACCACGGTGCCGAAGATGACGTAGTGGAAGTGCGCCACCACGAAGTAGGTGTCGGACACCTGGAAGTCCAGCGGCGGGGAGGCCAGGATGATGCCGGTCAGACCGCCGAACAGGAAGGTCACCATGAAGCCGAGGGTCCACAGCATGGGGTTCTCGAAGGTGATCGAGCCGCGCCACATGGTGCCGATCCAGTTCACGAACTTCACGCCGGTCGGAACCGCGATGAGCATGGTCATCAGGGAGAAGAACGGCAGGAGCACGGAGCCGGTGACGTACATGTGGTGCGCCCACACGGTCACGGACAGCGCCGCGATCGCGGTGGTCGCGAACACCAGGGTCTTGTAGCCGAAGATCGGCTTGCGGGAGAACACCGGGATGATCTCAGAGACGATGCCGAAGAACGGCAACGCGATCACATACACCTCGGGGTGGCCGAAGAACCAGAAGAGGTGCTGCCAGAGGATGGCACCGCCGTTCTCCGGGTCGAAGATGTGTCCACCGAAGCGACGGTCCAGGCCCAGCGCGAACAGTGCGGACGCCAGCGGCGGGAAGGCCATCAGGATCAGGATGCCGGTGATCAGCGTGTTCCAGGTGAAGATCGGCATGCGCCACATCGTCATGCCCGGTGCACGCATGCACAGGATGGTGGTGATGAAGTTGACGCCGCCCAGGATGGTGCCGAAGCCCTGCAGGGCAAGGCCGAAGACCCAGAGGTCTCCCCCGACTCCCGGCGAGTAGGTGGTGTTGGACAGCGGCGCGTAGGCGAACCAGCCGAAGGAGGCCGAGCCCTGCGGGGTGAGGAAGCCGGCGCAGGCGATCAGCGAGCCGAACAGGAAGAACCAGAATGCCAGGGCGTTCAGGCGCGGGAACGCCACATCCGGGGCGCCGATCTGCAGCGGGACGAGGACATTCGCGAACCCGACGAACAGCGGGGTCGCAAACATCAGCAGCATGATCGTTCCGTGCATGGTGAACAGCTGGTTGTACTGCTCCTTGGTCTGCAGGATCTGCATGCCCGGCTCGAAGAGCTCGGCACGGATCAGCAGGGCCATCACGCCGCCGACACAGAAGAACGCGAAGGAGACGATCAGGTACATGTACCCGAGCACCTTGTGGTCCGTGGTCGTCAACCAGCTGACAGCGATCTTTCCGAGGGAGCGGGGCACGACGCGCGGCGCCGCCGTGCGCGTGGTCTCCTCCGTCGTGTACTCATACGTGGTCATCAGTGGCTACCTCCACCGCGCGGGGTCTGGAGGTCGTCCTCCATCTCGCGCGCACCGTCGGGGTTCTCGTTGGGGTTGCGGTTGTACTCGTCCCCGACCAGGCCCGGCTCCATCCGGTCAAGCTGCTGCTTGAACTCCTCCTCGGAGACGACCTCCACGTTGAAGAGCATCTCGGAGTGGTACTCGCCGCAGAGCTCGGCGCACTTGCCGTCGAAGCGGCCCTCCTCCTGCGGGGTCAGGTAGAGGTGGTTGGTCTTGCCGGGAAGCATGTCGCGCTTCTGCAGGAACTGGGGAATCCAGAAGGAGTGGGCGACGTCACGGGACTTGAGCTCGAAGTGCACGGGCACGTCGACCGGCAGGTACAGGGTCGGCAGGGTGTCCTGCACGCCGGCGTTGCCGTCGGTGTCCAGCTGGGCCTGCACGCCCATGTAGTGCGCTTCCTGGCCCTCGTACTCGTAGTTGAAGTCCCAGGCCCACTGCTTGCCGTACACGGTGACGGTCAGCGGGGAGTCGTCCACGGGGGTGTCGACCTCGGTCTGCACACGATCGGTGAAGCCCCACAGGCCAAAGACCAGAACCAGCGGAATGACCGTGAACATGGTCTCCAGCGGCATGTGGTACGCCGTCTGCTTCGGGAAGCCCTGGTCGTTCTTGCGGCGGCGGTAGGCCACCATGCACCAGATCATGGCGGCCCAGGCGACCAGCCCGATGACCAGTGCGGCGATCCAGGAGTTGACCCAGAGGTTCGTCAGCACCTCATTGTGGTTGGTCGTCTCGTTCGTGCCGGGATACCAACCACGCTTGACCTCTTCCGAACAGCCGGTCAACGCCAGTGTGGCGGCCGCCCCCAGGGCGCCCGCCTTCAGCATGCGTCGAGTCCGACGTCCGGCGTCATTCTGTGCTCTCACAGACGGCCTTCCTCTTCATCTCGTGTGCGATGGGCCTCCCTCTCCACCGCCGGGAACCGCAGAGAACTGCGGATCTCCCTCACAGCGGGCAGGGGTGCCCGGGTGATTCCCCTCCACTCTAATCGTTTCCGGCGAATCCTGCTGACCATGACACCGTCCTGATCTGCGTGTCTCCGCCTCTGGACGCACGGGCGGACCCGGCTCGAGACCGCGTGGTCCCCGCGCCGGACAGGCTCCGGACACGCCACGGGCCGGCCCCCGTCGGGGTGCCGGCCCGGAAGCGTGCGGCAAGCGGCCGTCGTCGTTGCCCGCCCCTTCCCGCAGGAAGGTCAGCAGCGGCGCGGCCCTCGGCCGATCAGTGGAACGAGTCGCCGCAGGCGCAGGAGCCGGAGGCGGTGGGGTTGTCGATGGTGAATCCCTGCTTCGAGATGGTGTCCTCGAAGTCGATCGTGGCGCCCATCAGGTACGGCACGGACATCTTGTCCACGATGACCTCGATGCCGTCGAAGTCCCGGACGGTGTCGCCGTCGAGGACGCGCTCGTCGAAGTAGAGCTGGTAGATCAGGCCGGAGCAGCCGCCGGGCTGCACGGCGATGCGCAGGCGCAGGTCGGTGCGGCCCTCCTGCTCGAGCAGAGCGCGGACCTTCGCCACCGCGACGTCGGTGAGCTCGACCTCGTGCGGGGGCAGGCCGTCGGCCGGCTGGGTGGCGCCGATCTCGACGCCGGTCTCTTCAGCGGACAGTGCCATGGGTGGCCTCCTCGTGTGGGGGACGTGGTCTGACGGGACTGTGGTCGGGTCCTCTTCCAGGGCGAACACTACCGGCCGTCGGTTGATTCCCGACGACGACACCTCGCCCTCCGCGCACCGCCTCACGCGGTCCGTGCGACCGCACGGGAAGGCGTGCGCGGGGGTGCTCAGGCGCCCAGGCGGGCGAGCCAGAGGGCCTCGGCGACGATGGCGTTGCGGAAGTCGCCCAGGTGGAGCGACTCGTTGGCGGAGTGGGCGCGGGAGTCCGGGTCCTCCACGCCGGTGATGAGGATGGTCGCCTCCGGGAAGACCTCCTTGAGGTCCGCGGTGAACGGGATGGAGCCGCCCAGGCCGGTGGCCTTCGGCTCCACGCCCCACGCCTGGTGGAAGGACTCCATCATGGCGGCGGCCATCGGGTCCGAGGTGTCCGTGGAGAACGGCTGGCCGAAGTGGCCCTTCTCGAAGGTGATCTCGGCGCCGAACACGGCCTCGGCCTGTTCGGAGAGGTGCTTCACCACCGCCTCGTAGGCCTGCTCCGGGTCCACGCCGGGGCCGACGCGCAGCGACCACTTGGCGCGGGCCTGCGGCTGGATCGTGTTGGAGGAGGTGTCCACGCTCGGCACGTCGATCCCGATGATGGACAGGGCCGGGCCGTTCCAGAGCCGGTCGGCGAGCGAGCCGGAGCCGGCCAGCCGGACACCGTCCAGCACGCCGGCGTCGTTGCGGTAGGTCTGCTCGGGGTAGTCCACGTCCGCGTGGACCTGCGCCGCCACGCCCGGGACGGCGACGTTGCCCTGCTCGTCGTGCAGGGTGGCGATCAGGCGGCAGAGCAGCGTGACGGCGTCCAGGACGGGGCCGCCGAACATGCCGGAGTGCACGGCGTGGTCCAGCACGCGGACGGTGACGGTGCCGTCGGCGACGCCGCGCAGCGAGGTGGTCAGGGCGGGCTCGCCCACGGCCCAGTTGGCGGAGTCGGCCACCACGATCGCATCGGCCTGAAGGTCCGCCTTCTGGTTCTCCAGGAAGGTGCGGAACGTCGGGGAGCCGGCCTCCTCCTCCCCCTCGAAGAACACGCGCACGCCCACGCCGGTCTCAGGGGCGGCGGCCTGCAGGGCCCTCAGCGCGGCCAGGTGAAGCATGATGCCCGCCTTGTCGTCCGCCGCTCCGCGGCCGTAGAGGCGGTCGCCCTCGCGGGTGGCCTCGAACGGCGGCGTGTTCCACAGGGACTCATCGCCCGTGGGCTGCACGTCGTGGTGGGCGTAGAGCAGCACGGTGGGCTTGCCCTCGGCACCGGGACGGTGGCCGAGGACGGCGGGGCCGCCGGGCTGCCCGTCCTCACGGTCCTCGGTGACGATGCGCACGTTCTCCAGGCCCAGCTCGCTGACGAGCTCGGCGACCTTCTCGGCCGACTGCTCCAGCAGCGAGCGGTCGAAGGAGTCCCAGGCGATGCCGCCGATGGACACGAGGTCGGACAGAGTGGTGACGGTCTCGTCGAACTGGGCGTCGACGGCGGCGGTGATCTTCTCGACGAGCGCGGGATCGAGCTCGGAGGCGGCCGGAATCTGAGCGGTCATGGGGCTCACACTATCGAAACGGGGCCGCCGGGCCGGTGCACCCGCCGCCGCTGCCGCGTGCCCCTGCGCGGCCCGTGCGCACCGCGCGCCTAGACTGGGGCCCGTGTTCAGCCGCAAGAAGACCTCCGAGAAGTCCAGCACTGCCCCGACGCACGGCACCGAGCCGGCCGGCGTCACGGACGAGTCGCCCGCCCGTCGCGACCGTTCCAAGCCCAAGGGTGTGCCGACCCCGCGTCGCAAGGACCAGGAGGCGGCCCGCCGTCGACCGCTGGTGCCTCAGGACCGGAAGGCCGCGAAGAAGGCGGACCGGGAGGCGATGGCCGCCGAGCGCGCGAAGATGCGCCAGGCGCTGGAGACCGGCGACGAGCGGCACCTGCCCGTGAGGGACCGCGGCGCGCAGAAGCGCTTCGTGCGCGACTACGTGGACGCCCGCTGGTCGATCGGCGAGTTCCTGCTGCCGGTGGTGTTCCTCTACATCCTGCTGATGTTCATCCCGGGTCGTGAGTTCCAGCTGGTGCTGATGTACTCGCTGTACGCCCTGGTGGCGCTGGTGATCGTGGACTCGATCATCCTCGGCTCCAAGGTCCGCAAGGCGCTGGAGGCGAAGTTCGGCACGGCCGAGCCGGGCACCAAGATGTACGCGATCATGCGTGCGCTGCAGTTCCGTCGTCTGCGGCTGCCGAAGCCGCAGGTCACGCGCGGCCACTACCCGGCCTGATTCCTCCCGGCCGACGCCGCAGACCCAGGGGCGGTCCCGAGAGAACGGGCCGCCCCTCGGTCTGTCTCTGCCGGCTTCCCGACGACGGCCGCTCCCCCTTCCGGGGCTGCTCTCCGTGGGTGCCGGACCGGCGGGACCGGCCCTCCACCCCCGGGCGGTGAGGCTCAGACGCGCAGGCGCCGTCCCAGGCCGGCGTTGATGCGGCCGGCCCAGAACGGCCCCTCGTAGAGGAAGGCCGTGTAGCCCTGCACCAGGTCGGCGCCGAGCTCGAGGCGCTGGGCCACGTCGTCAGCGGTGGTGACCCCGCCGACGCTGACCAGGGCGACGTCCTTCGGCAGCTGGGTCCGGAGCAGGCGGAGCACCTGAAGGGACCGCTGCTTCAGCGGCGCGCCGGACAGCCCGCCGGCACCGAGTCTCTCGACCTCGGCGGCATCGGTTGTCAGACCCTCCCGGCCGATGGTCGTGTTGGTGGCGATGACGCCGTCCAGCGGCAGCTGACGGGCCATGTCCGCGACGGCCACGATGTCCTCGTCGGCGAGGTCCGGGGCGATCTTCACCAGCAGCGGCAGGTGGCGGTCGGTGACGGCGGCGTCGGCCTCCTGGCGGACGGCGCGCAGCAGCGGCTCGAGGGTGGCGATCTCCTGCAGCTGGCGCAGGCCGGGGGTGTTCGGGGAGGAGACGTTCACGGCGAGGTAGTCCGCGTGCGGGGAGAGCAGGCGGGCGGAGATGCGGTAGTCCGCGGCGGCGTCGGCGAGCCCGACCAGCTTGGTCTTGCCGATGTTCGCACCCAGGACCGGGCGGATCTGGCCGAAGCGCCGCTGAAGGGTGGCGCGGGAGGCGGCCAGGCGCGGGGCGACCGCGGCGGCGCCCTCGTTGTTGAAGCCCATGCGATTGACCACCGCCCGGTCCTGCACCAGGCGGAACAGGCGGGGCTTGTCGTTGCCGGGCTGGGCCTGGGCGGTGACGGTGCCGACTTCGATGTGACCGAAGCCGAGGTCTGCCAGGGCCGTGGTGCACAGGCCGTGCTTGTCGAATCCTGCGGCGAGGCCGAACGGGGACGGGAAGCGCAGGCCCATCACGGTGCGGGCGAGCCACGGGTCCGGGCGGAAGGCGGAGCGGAGCACGGCGGAGGCGCCGGTGCGCTCGGCGGCGCGGATGCCGATCACGCCCTTCTCGTGGGCCTGCTCGGCGTCCATGCCGGAGAAGACGGCGTTGAAGAAGGGCGGGTACGCACGCGGCAGTCTCGAACTCAGCAGGGTCTCGATCCCGGTCTTCACGGAAGGCATCTGCATGTGTGCATCATCCCACGACCTGCCCCGGGCCGCGGCGGCGTGCCGCACCTAGGCTGGATCCCATGACCCTTCCCGACGACGACCGCCGCCCCGACTCCTCCTCCACCCCGGCTGCGGTGCCGGCCTCCGCCGATCCGCGCGAATCGGATGCCGGCGCGCCGGAGCTGCCGGCCCTGCTCACCACGGAGCCGGGCGGCGACTGGGAGCCGGACGTCATCGACGGCTTCGAGGCGAAGACCTTCGCGGTGTCCGAGGACGACCAGGGTACGAACCTCGTCACGATCGTCCGTCCTGTGGCTGATGAGCGGGACCGCTCGCGAACCCCGGTGCTGCTCATCCACGGGTGGGCGGACTACTTCTACAACGAGCCGGCCGCGAAGGCCTTCGAGGATGCCGGCTACGCGTTCCACGCCATGGACCTTCACCGCTACGGACGCTCCCTGCGCGAGGGGCAGACCCCCGGGTGGACCGACTCCTTGCTGAACTATGACGCGGACATCGAGACCGCGCTCGGCGAGATCGGCCGGACCTACGAGAACAAGCCGATCATCGTGGCGCACTCGACCGGCGGGCTGGTCGCCTCGCTGTGGGCCGAGCGCAACCCCGGGCGCATCCGGGCGCTGGTGCTGAACAGCCCGTGGCTGGAGATGCAGGGCTCCACGTGGGTGCGGCATCTGGCCAAGACGATCGTGGACCCGGTGGCGAGTCGTCAGCCCTACGCCATGCTCAAGCTGCCGAAGATCGACTTCTACTGGCGCACGCTGTCCTCGGAGGCGGAGGGTGAGTGGGACCTGCACCCGCTGTGGCGGCCGAAGACCTCCTTCGAGGTGCCCGCCGCCTGGCTGGGAGCGGTGCTGGTGGGCCACGCGCAGGTGAAGGCCGGGCTGGACATCCAGGAGCCGGTGCTGACCCTGGTGTCCGAGCGCGGCTTCCGCGGCGCGAAGTTCTCCGAGGAGATGAAGACCGCGGACATCGTGCTGGAGCCTGAGACCATGGCAGAACGTGCCCTGCGCCTGGGCCGCCGAGTGACGATCAACCGCTACCCGGACGCCCTGCATGACGTCTTCGCCTCACCCGAGGCCATCCGCAACCAGGCGTTTGCAGATGTCCTGCAGTGGTTGCGGGCCTACGGGGGCTGACGGTCACGTCCCGGACTTGTCCACGGCGCCGCCGTAGCGGCGGTCACGGCGGGCATAGAGCTCGACGGCCTCGTAGAGGGTGCGGCGATCCACGTCCGGCCAGAGGATGTCCATGAACAGCAGCTCGGCGTAGGCGGACTCCCAGAGCAGGTAGTTGGAGAGGCGCTGCTCGCCGGAGGTGCGCAGGAACAGGTCCACGTCCGGGGTCGGCCGGCTCCCCCGCACCCCTGCGCGGATGTCCTTGTCCAGGTAGCGGGTGAGTGTCTCCTCGCGGATGCCCTCGGGTGTGAGGTCGCCGGCAGCCACCTGCTCGGCGATCGCCCTGACCGCGTCGGTGATGGCGGCGCGGCCGCCGTAGTTCACGCACATGTGCAGGGTGGTGCCGGTGTTGTGCCTCGTCAGCTCCTCGGCGGTCCGCAGCTCCTTGATCACGGACTTCCACAGCCGCGGGGTGCGGCCGTTCCAGCGGATGCGCACGTTCCAGGAGTGCAGGGTGTCCCGCTGACGGCGGAGCACGTCCCGGGAGAAGCCCATGAGGAAGCGGACCTCTTCCGGGGAGCGCTTCCAGTTCTCCGTGGAGAAGGCGTAGGCGGAGACGTGGCCGATGCCCAGCTCCACGGCGCCGGCCACCACATCCAGCAGGGCGGCCTCACCCGCCCGGTGGCCTTCGGTCCTCGGAAGGCCGCGCTCGTTCGCCCAGCGGCCGTTGCCGTCCATCACGATCGCCACGTGCTGCGGCACGAACCTCCGGTCCAGTGCCGGCGGCTGCACTCTGGAGGGGTGCGCCGGAGGAGCCACGATGGCCCGCTCCCGTCCGACGGGGCTGGAGACGGTGGGGTCGCGGCGGACGGGGCTCATCGGTGCTGGTCCTTCATCGAGGCGGTGCAGGTGGTGCGGCCTGAGCCATCTGCTCGAGCACGGTGAGGGACACCAGCCGGCGCTCGACGTGGAACTGCAGGTACGCGCCCACGATACCGGCGGCCTCCCGCACGGCGAGGTCCGACGCGGCGTCCGCGACGCCCCAGTCCCCCACCTGGAGCGCCGCCAGCAGCCCGACGGTCTCGGGGGCCGGCCGGGACGAGCCGGACGGCCGGCAGTCCTCGCAGACCATGCCGCCCAGGGCGATGGCCAGCGAGCGGTGCGGGCCCGGCGCCCCGCAGCGGGCGCAGTCGGTGAAGGACGGTGCCCAGCCCGCTGCGCTCAGCGTGCGCAGCAGGAAGCTGGACAGGATCAGGGAAGGCGTGTGCCGTCGTCGGGACAGGGCAGCCAGGGCGCCGTGGAACAGACGGAACTGGGCCTGTGCGCCGTCGGCGTCCACGGCCGTGACGCGCTCCACCGTCTCGGCCATGGCCGCGGCGAGGGAGAACAGCTCATAGTCCGCGGCCAACCAGGTGGCGTAGGGCGTGATCAGCTGGGCCTGGGAGACGGTGTGGAGGTCCTTGCGGCCACGGGCGATCTGCAGGGTGGAGTGCATGAACGGCTCCACCACGGATCCGAAGCGGGAGGTGGAGCGCCGCACCCCCTTCGCGACGGCACGGACGATGCCGTGGTCCGGGGTGAGGATCTCCAGGATCCGGTCTGCCTCGCCGAGCCTGTGCGTGCGCAGCACGATGCCCTCGGTGCGGAAGGAATTGGCGGTGTAGCCGCCTCCGGGTCCGCGGGAGCTGCGTGCACTGCCGCGCCGAGACGCGGCTCCGCCGCCGCCCTCACCCGGTGCGGCGGCGGAGGAGCCTGTCCTCATGGGGCTCAGGCCTGGTCGCGCAGGGCGCGGTTGACGGCGGAGACCACGGCCTTCAGGGAAGCCTGGGTGGTGTTGTGGTCCAGCCCGACTCCCCAGAGGACGCGGTCGCCGATGGCGGCCTCCACATAGGCGGCGGCCATGGCGGAGCCGCCTTCGGACAGGGCGTGCTCGGAGTAGTCCAGGACCCGGACGTCCACCCCGTCCTCCGCCAGCATGCTGAGGAAGGCGGCGATCGGGCCGTTGCCGGTGGAGGTGCGGGTGGACCACTGTCCCGCCCGCTCCACCTCCACGGTCATGGAGAACACGCCCTCGGCCGGGGACTCGGTCTGGACCGCGCCGAGGTGGTAGACACCCCAGCGGCCGGCCTCGTCCTCGGCGGGCAGGTATTCGTCCTGGAAGACGTCCCAGAGGTCGTCGCCGGAGACCTCTCCGCCCTGGGAGTCCGCGAGGGACTGGATGACGTGGGAGAACTCGATCTGCGCTCGGCGCGGAAGGTCCAGGTTGTGCTCCGTCTTGAGCAGATAGGCCACACCGCCCTTGCCGGACTGCGAGTTGACCCGGATGACGGCCTCGTAGGAACGGCCGATGTCCTTCGGATCGATGGGCAGGTACGGGACCTGCCAGAGCATCTCGTCCAGGTCCTTCCCGGCAGCCGCGGCATCCTGCTCCATGGCCTCGAACCCCTTCTTGATGGCGTCCTGATGGGAGCCGGAGAAGGCGGTGAACACGAGGTCGCCGCCCCAGGGGGTGCGCTCGGGCACGGGCAGCTGGTTGCAGTACTCCACCGTCCGCTTGATGTGGTCCATGTCCGAGAAGTCGATCTGCGGGTCGATGCCCTGGCTGAACAGGTTCATGCCGAGGGCCACGAGGTCCACGTTGCCGGTCCGCTCGCCGTTGCCGAACAGGCACCCCTCGATCCGGTCGGCGCCGGCCATGTAGCCGAGTTCGGCGGCGGCGATGCCGGTGCCCCGGTCGTTGTGCGGGTGCAGGGAGAGGATGACGTTTTCACGGCACTCGAGGTTGCGGTGCATCCACTCGATGGAGTCGGCGTACACGTTGGGGGTGGCCATCTCCACGGTGGCCGGCAGGTTGAGGATCATCTTGCGGTCCGTGGAGGCCTCCAGCACCGTGGCGACCTCGTCGGAGATCCGCCGGGCGAACTCGAGCTCGGTGCCGGTGTAGGACTCGGGCGAGTACTCATAGGTGATCTGGGTGCCGGTGAGCTGCTCCTCGAACTTCTTCACCAGGCGGGCGCCCTGGGTGGCGATGTCCACGATGCCGTCCTCGTCCTGGCGGAACA
Organism: Micrococcus sp. HMSC067E09; assembly: GCF_001812555.1. Taxonomy (NCBI): domain Bacteria; kingdom Bacillati; phylum Actinomycetota; class Actinomycetes; order Micrococcales; family Micrococcaceae; genus Micrococcus; species Micrococcus sp. HMSC067E09. Next base: position 22,146 of record NZ_KV809443.1, read on the forward strand.
CCACACGGCGCTGCAGCACCGAGGTGGCGTTGTACAGGTGGACGATGGCCTGCTTGGCGCCCTCGAGGGACTGGAAGGTGCGCTCGATCAGGTGCTCGCGGGCCTGGGTGAGGACCTGGATGGTGACGTCGTCCGGGATGTGGTCGCCCTCGATCAGCTGGCGGACGAAGTCGAAGTCGGTCTGCGAGGCGGACGGGAAGCCGACCTCGATCTCCTTGTATCCCATGGACACGAGGAGCTGGAACATGCGCAGCTTTCGCTCGGGTCCCATCGGATCGATGAGGGCCTGGTTGCCGTCGCGGAGGTCCACGGCGCACCAGCGGGGTGCCGAGGTGATGACCTTGTCCGGCCAGGTGCGGTCCGGAAGGTCGATGGTGAACTGATCCAGGTACGGGGCGTACTTGCCCAACTTCATGCCGGACGGCTTCTGGACGTTGCGCATGGCGCCTCACCTCTCGACTCGGTGTCTGGTGGCCTGTGGGCCGCCGCCGGCGGGTGTGCCGGTGACGGGGCGGGTGGACGGCGCGGATGGGCCGCCCCACTCTCCTGATCCCATTCCACACCCATCCGCGGCGTCCGTCGCGCCTGTGACACGCGGGGGTCTCACTGGGTGGACGGACACGTCCGGAAAGTGGGTAAAGACGACGACGGCCCCTCCCTTGGCGAGAGAGCTTCGCCTAGGGAGGGGCGCCGAGACTGTCGGAGATTCGACCTCAGTCCCTCTGCAAAAGGATCCAGCCGCCAGTCGACGGGCTGTTGGATACGACTTCGCCTGCGAATCCGTTTGCCGTGGTGAAAGTGCCGAAGGGGCCGTTGAGCTGTTCGGCTGTGCCACCTGCGTAGTAGTTGGAGAAGACGTACTCCGAATCATCCACGAAGCAGTAGCCGGTGTTGACGTTCCAACTGCCGCTCAGGGCGGTGTCGGACCAGCTGATGGGGCGGGTGCCGGCGTCAGTCTGGTCCTCCACTGTCTCCTGCGTCAGCGAACCGGACCAAGTGAAAGTGAAAACGTCGTAGGTCTGCGTGACGCCCCGGGGATCAGTGGCGGTGGACTGGCGGCACGAAGGGCCCGACCAGTTTGCGTCGGTGCCGTTGCTGAAGGTGAATCCGTTGACACCGCGGCTCATGTCCACCATGCCGGCGGGGTAGGCGATGACGAACTCCACGGGTGAGTCCAGGGTAGCCAGGGTGCGCTCCGACTGACCGGAGCCGTCACTGAGGGGCATCTCGACGATCGAGAAACCGAGCGGCGACGTACCGACAGGCGTCTGGTTGTCAAAGCGGAGGTCGGCGAGGGGGAACCCATGGCCGCCATAGGTGCCGTTGTAGCAAGACTGCTCGCCCCACGACTCTACCCGGGAGAACACTGAACCGCGGAAGCGGTAACAATGGGTAGGATCCTGACTCGCGGCGAAGGCGGGCGCGGCGGCGGCGGTAGCCACGGCCGGAACGGCCCAGGCCATGCCCGCGGTGACGGTTCGGCGATCAATCGACCGCGACTGCTCGTTGGTCAAGGGGAACCCCTCCTCGGAGGCTGGAGTGACTGGTGGTCGAGTTCTGGAGTGAACTGCGGATCAAGCTGTGTGACGCCTGTTCTATCCAGTGAGAGGATAACAGCTCCCTGGGCCAGGCGCGACTGCGCCGCCCAAGCGTGTCGTCTTTCACATATGCCTCTACATGCCGAGTCGATGCAGGTGTTTCGGGTCGCGCTGCCAGTCGCGCGCGACCTTGACCCTGAGATCCAGGTAGACGTCGGTTCCGAGCATCCTTTCGATGCCGGCGCGGGCGTCTTGGCCGACCTTGCGCAGGCGAGCGCCCTTCCTGCCGATGATGATGCCCTTCTGACTGTCCCGCTCGACGTAGAGCGAGGCCCAGACATCCACCAGCGGCCGGTCCTTCGGCCGGTCCTCGCGGGGGGCCATCTCCTCGACCACCACGGCCACGGAGTGCGGCAGCTCGTCCCGGACGTCCTCCAGGGCAGCCTCGCGGATCAGCTCAGCCACCATCACGGCCTCGGGCTCGTCGGTGAGCTCGCCGTCCGGGTAGAGCGGCGGACCCTCCGGCAGCAGGTCGCCGAGGACCGTCTCCACGTCCGCCACCTGCCGGCCCTGCACGGCGGAGACGGGGACGACGGCGCGGAAGCCCTCACCCTGGTTCTCCGGGCCGATCACCTCGTCGCCCAGGGCCGTCACGGCCAGCAGCTGCTCAGCGAGCTGCTGCGGGGAGACCTTGTCCGTCTTCGTCACGATCGCCACCACAGGCGTGCGCCTGAGGTAGCTCAGCTGCTGGGCGATGAAGCGGTCGCCCGGGCCGATCGCCTCGTCGGCCGGGATGCACATGCCCACGGCGTCCACCTCGTTGAGGGTCTCCGCCACGAGGTCGTTGAGCCGCTCCCCCAGCAGGGTGCGCGGACGATGCAGGCCGGGAGTGTCCACCAGCACCAGCTGGAACTCGTCCCGGTGCACGATGCCACGGATGGTGTGTCGCGTCGTCTGCGGCTTCGAGGAGGTGATCGCCACCTTCTCCCCCACCAGCGCGTTGGTGAGTGTGGACTTGCCGGCGTTCGGCCGGCCCACCAGGCAGACGAAGCCGGAGCGGAACTCCGGGTCCACCCCGCTGACATCCAGCAGCGGAGCCTCACGGTCCTGCCTGCGGTCCCTGCGGCTCATGCGTGCTCCTTCGTCGCGGTCTGGCCGGGTTCGGTGTCCTGCTCGTCCTCACGCTGGCGGAAGCGCAGCGGGCGGTCCTCGGTCTCGGTCACGCGCAGCCGGGAGACGCGGTTGCGGCGCGGCTCCAGGGCCTCGGCGTGCAGGACGATGCCCTGGACGGTCACCTCGGAGCCCTGGATCGGGACGCGGCCCACGTGCTTGGCCAGCAGGCCGCCGAGGGTGTCCACGTCCTCCTCGTCGTCCAGGTCCACGTCGAACTCCTCCGCGAAGTCCGAGACGTTCATGCGAGCGTCCACGAGGTAGACGCCGTCCTCGACCTTCTCCACCTCGGGCTGGTCCTGGCGGTCGTCCTCGTCGTAGATCTCGCCGACGATCTCCTCGATCAGATCCTCCAGCGTCACCAGGCCAGCGGTGCCGCCGTACTCGTCCACCACGATCGCCACGTGGGTGGACTCGCGCTGCAGCTCCTGCAGCAGGGACGCCACGGACTTGGACTCCGGCACGAAGCGCACGTCCCGCATCCGCTCGGACACGCAGGTCTCCGGGTCCACACCGTCCTTGTGCAGGGCGCGGGTGACGTCCTTCAGGTAGAGCATGCCGCGCACGTCGTCCGCGTCCTCCCCGACCGCAGGCACGCGGGAGAAGCCCGAGCGCAGGAACAGCTGCATGGCCTGGCGGAGGTTGTGCTCCACGTCGATGGTCACCACGTCCGTGCGCGGCACCATCACGGCGCGCACGAGGGTGTCCCCCATGGTGAAGACGGACTGGATCAGCTCGGCCTCGGAGTCTGCCAGGACGTCCGCGTCGTGGGCCCGGGCCACCACCTCGCGCAGGTGGCGCTCCTGGAAGTCGTCCTCGTCGTCCACCTCGAGCTCAGGACGGCGGCGGTCCCGTCCCAGCTGGCGGGACAGCGGGCCGAGGGCCCTGGTGAGGCCGCGGACCATGCCGCCGGTGCGCTTGGCCACGGCGGCCTCGTTGCGGGAGCCGATCGGCCGTGGAGACCACACGCCCAGCAGGCCGGCGACCACCACCACCAGCAGCGCCGCGGACAGCAGCGCCGCCCACCAGATGCCGGTGAACTCCACCATCGCGATGGTGATGCAGACGGCGGCCAACGACTCGGTGAGCAGGCGCCAGAAGCGCAGCGAGCCCATGTGTGCCGGCAGCTCGGCCAACACCTCCAGGGCCGTGGACTTCCCACTGGCGCGGGCGATCTCCTCAGCGTCCTTGCGGGAGAGGTAGGTGAACGCCGACTCCGCCAGGGCCAGCACCCAGGTGAGGATGATGAACAGGACGAAGGCGACGACCAGGATGACGGGAGTGATCACGGCGGTTCGCTCAGTCCTCAGTGGTCGGGGCGGGGGCGGGGCGGCCGAGGACCTCGGCGACGAGGCGGTCCTGCAGCGCGAACATCTCGGCGCGCTCGTCCTGCTCCATGTGGTCGTAGCCCAGCAGGTGGAGCATGCCGTGCGTGAGCAGCAGCATCAGCTCGTCGTCGCGGCTGTGGCCGCCGCGGGCCGCCTGTTCGGCGGCCACCTCCGGGCACAGCACCACGTCTCCGAGCACGCCCTCGGACGGGGCGTCCTCGGTGCCGGGGGCGAGCTCGTCCATGGGCAGGCTCATCACATCGGTGGGGCCCTCCAGGTCCATCCACTCCACGTGCAGTTCGGCCATGCGGGCGGCGTCCACCACGGTCACCGCGGTCTCGGCCTGCGGGTGGACGTGCATGCGCGCGTAGACGTGCTTCGCCATGGCGAGCAGGTCCTGTTCCGGCACGTCGATGCCGGATTCGTTCACGATCTCAACGGCCACGGCGGCTCCTTCCGGGCTGGGCGCCGCGGCCGGTCTCCGGGCGCAGGGTGTCGTAGGCGTCCACGATCGCGGTCACCAGCCGATGGCGCACCACGTCCGACGAGTCGAAGCGGACCATCTCGATCCCGTCCACTCCTTCCAGCACCTCCACGGCCTGGGCCAGGCCGGAGGCGGTCCCGCGCGGCAGGTCCACCTGGGAGGTGTCTCCGGTGATGACCATGTGCGCGCCGAAGCCGAGGCGGGTGAGGAACATCTTCATCTGCTCGCCGGTGGTGTTCTGTGCCTCGTCGAGGATCACGAACGCGTCGTTCAGGGTGCGGCCGCGCATGTAGGCCAGCGGAGCCACCTCGATGGTCCCGGCCTCCATCAGCCGCAGGATGGACTCGGGCTCCACCATGTCATGCAGCGCGTCGTAGAGCGGGCGCAGGTAGGGGTCGATCTTCTCGGACAGCCCGCCGGGCAGGTAGCCCAGGTGCTCGCCGGCCTCCACCGCGGGGCGGGTGAGGATGATCCGGTTGACCTCCTTGGCCTGCAGCGCCTGCACGGCCTTGGCCATGGCCAGGTAGGTCTTGCCGGTGCCGGCCGGGCCGATGCCGAACACGATGGTGCTGCCGTCGATGGCGTCCACGTACTCCTGCTGGTTCACGGTCTTCGGCCGGATCGTGCGGCCGCGGCCGGACAGGATGGAGGCGCGGGAGACGGCGGTGGCCGGGGCGCGGCCGCCGCGCACGAGGGTCACCACCTGCTCCATGGTGTCCGCGGTGACGGGGATGTCCTTGTGGGCGATGCCGCGCAGGTCCTCCACGATCCGGCGCACCCCGGCGACCTCGGCGGGCGGGCCGTCCAGCCCGAGCTCCTGGTCCCGGACGGAGACCTCGACCTGCGGGTACACGCCGGCCAGGATCCGCAGCAGGGCGTCCTGGGGTCCGAGCGTGCGGACCATCAGGTCCGAGGACGCGAAGTGGACGCTGTGGTGGCCGGTGGGGACGGTGGGACGGGTCTCGGCGTGAGAGGACGTCACGATGGGGTTCATCACCTCGGGGTTCGCAGGTGCTGTCAGGGGCATGCAGGACGCCTGTGCCGCAGGCGGCAACGTGGCGCGTCCGCTCATTCTACGTGCGTCACCAGCGTCCGAGCAGGTGCTGGAGGACGGCGATGGCGGCCGGTCCCGCCGTGGAGGACCGCAGCACGTTGGTCCCGAGAAGCCGCAGCTGCACGCCGGCGTCCGTGAGCGCATCGAGCTCGCCGGCGGAGATCCCGCCCTCCGGGCCCACCACCAGCACGATCCGCTCCGCCTCGGACCAGTCCGCCGCGTCCGCGGCGGTCAGCCCCTGCGTCGCGTCCTCATGCAGGACCACGACGACGGTCCCCTCCGTGACGAGGTCCCTCACCGAGGCGCCGGTGACGGTGGGCTCCAAGACAGGAATGCGGGCCCGGCGGGCCTGCTTGGCGGCGGCGTGGAGGGCATCGGCCCACTTCTGCCGGGCCTTGGCCTCCCTGGGGCCGCGCCAGCGCACGATCGCCCGCTCGGACTCCCACGGGACCACGGCGTCCACGCCGAGCTCCGTGGCCGTCTGCACCGCAAGGGTGTCCCGGTCCCCCTTGGCCAGAGCCTGCACGAGCACCAGTTCCGGGCGCTGTGCCGGGACGTCCTCGACCTGGTCCACGGTGACGGTGACCGAGTCCTTCTCCGCCGCGGCCACGGTCCCGTGGGCGCGCCGGCCCACGGTGTCGGCCACGAGGATCGGATCCCCCGGTCCCAGGCGCATGGCGCCGGCGGCATGGCGCGCCTCGGCCCCGGTGAGAGTCACGGACGAGCCGGGGCGGCCGTCGTCGAGGTCCCCGGGCGCCACGTAGAACAGGTGCGCAGTCACGTCAGAGGTTCTTCAGGTTCTCGCGGATCCGGGCGAACATCGACTTCTGGTGCTTGGCGCCGTGGACGACCTCCTCGCCGCGCAGCTCGGCCAGGCGCTCCATGAGCTCGCGCTGCTCCGAGGTGAGGTCGGTGGGCGTGGCGACGAGGACGTTCACGCGCAGGTCTCCGCGGCCGACGCCGCGCAGTCGCCCCACACCCAGGCCCTTGAGGACCTCCACGTGGCCGGGCTGGGTGCCCTCGGCCAGGGTCACGGTCTGGGGGCCGTCCAGGGTGTCCAGGGTGACGGTGGTGCCGAGGGCCGCGGCGGCCATCGGAACGGTGACGGTGGTGGACAGGTTGTCACCCTCACGGGCGAAGGTGGCGTCCGGGGCCACGACGATCTCCACGTAGAGGTCACCGTGGGGACCGCCGCCGGGGCCGGCTTCGCCGCGGCCTGCCAGGTGGATCCGCGTGCCGGTGTCCACGCCGGCCGGGACCTTGATGGTCAGCGGCTTCCGGGCGCGCACACGGCCCTGGCCGTGGCACTCGTGGCACGGGCTCGGCAGGGTGGTGCCCATCCCCTGGCAGCCGGGGCAGGCCTCGGTGGTCATGATCGTGCCCAGCACGGACCGCACCGGGCGCTGGATCATGCCCTGGCCGTGGCAGGTGGAGCAGGTCTCCGGCGAGGTGCCGGGCTCGCAGCAGGAGCCGTTGCAGGCCTCGCACGTCACGGCCGTGTCCACCTGCAGGGTGGTCTCGGCGCCGAACACGGCGTCCTTGAGGGAGATCTGCGCGCGGATCTGCGCGTCCTGGCCGCGGCGGGTGCGGGAGGCCGGGCCGCGCTGGCCGCCGGCGGCGCCCATGAACGTCTCGAAGATGTCCGCGAAGCCGAAGCCCCCGGAGCCCTGGCCGAAGCCACCGAACCCGGCATTGCCGTTCTCGTTGCCCGTGGAGTCGTAGTTGCGGCGCTTGTCCGGATCGCTGAGGACCTGGAAGGCGTGGGAGATCTGCTTGAACCGGTCCGCAGCCTCCTCGCCCGGGTTCACATCCGGATGGTACTTGCGGGCCAGCTTCCGGTACGCGCGGCGGATCTCCTCCTGGGAGGCGTCGCGGGACAGGCCGAGCGTCTCGTAGTGGTCGGACACGGTGGGGACTCTTCCTTCCAGAAGACTTCAGATGGGGTTTCGAGGATGCGGTGAGGGGCCGTCGTCGGGACGCGGCGAGGCCCCCCCGATGAGGCGGCGACCCTCAGGTGCTGAGGATCCGGGAGAGGTAGCGGGCGATCGCACGGACCGCGGCCATGGTGCCCGGATAGTCCATGCGGGTGGGGCCCACGACCCCGAGCTTGGCGACCGCGCCGGGCCCATAGGAGGCGGCCACCACGGAGGTGTCGGCCAGCGAGCCGGCGTTCTCCGAGCCGATGCGGACCGAGAGGCCGGACACGTCCTGTTCCATCTCCGTGAGCAGCCGCAGGAGCACCACCTGCTCCTCCAGCGCCTCGAGGATGGGGCCGATGGACTGCGGGAAGTCGCCGTGGGTCCGCGCGAGGTTGGCGGTGCCCGCCATGACGATGCGGTCCTGGCGGCCCGCCTCCAGCAGCTGGCGGACGGCGGCGGTGAGCGTGTCCGCCAGCGGACGGTCCTCCGGCGGGACGGACAGCACGGCCGTGTCCAGGACGGCGGAGGCCTGAGCAGGCGTGAGCCCGTCCAGCGACTGCAGCAGGACCTGCTTGAGCGCGGCGAGGGTGGCGTCCTCGGCCTCGTGCTCCGTGGCGACCACACGCTGGTCCACCCGCCCCGTGGAGAGGATCAGGACCACCAGCACGCGGGCCGGCGCCAGGGAGACCAGCTCCAGGTGCCGTACGGTGGAGCCGTCCTCATGGGGGAACTGTGCGATGGCCACCTGCTGGGTCAGCTGCGCCAACAGCCGGACCGCGTTGTCCATCATCTGCTCCATGTCCGCCTCCGGCTCCAGCAGCGCCTTGACGGCACGGCGCTCGGCGGCGGACAGGGGCTTCACCTCGGAGAGGCGGTCCACGAACACGCGGTAGCCCTTGTCCGTGGGGATGCGGCCGGCCGAGGTGTGCGGAGCCATGATGAGGCCCTCCTCCTCCAGGGCCGCCATGTCGTTGCGGACCGTGGCCGAGGAGACGCCCAGGCCGTGACGCTCCACCAGCGCCTTCGAGCCGACCGGCTCGCGCAGGGCGACATAGTCCTCCACGATGGCCTGCAGCACCTGCATGCGGCGCGGCTGTTCGCTCATCGGGACCGGACTCCTCTCCTGATCTGGTGGGCTCGGGGTGCAGGCGCCTGGTGCCTCGGCATGGCCGACCGGCTGGCACTCTCCGGGTTCAAGTGCTGATCCTACGGCGATCCGGCCGCGAGTTCACGGCGCGTCGGCGCGGGTTCGCTCACAGCGGGCAGTGACGTGGCTAGGGTCTGCTGGCATGGACTGGAACAGCTGGGGACCCGGACCCGCCGACGCACTGAAGCGACCCGCCGGCACGCGGGCCAAGACCGTCGGCGCCGCGCCGGGCACCGTGGTGGAGGACGTCGCCACCGGATTCGTCGGAGGCGTGCTGCGTGTGGAGCGCGCCGGCGGCGTGCACGTGGTGGTGCTGGAGGACCGCCACGGGAAGACCAGGTCCTTCCCGCTGGGCGGCGGCTTCTGGATCGACGGCGAACCCGTGACGCTCGTGCCGGAAGCCCGTGCCAACGGGCCGGCGAAGAGGACCCCGCAGCGCACCGCATCCGGATCAGTGCGCGTCGGGAACAGCCGGGCGCGCACGGCGCGGGCGTCGCGCATCTGGGTCGAGGGCGCACACGATGCCGAGCTGGTGGAGAAGGTCTGGGGCGAGGACCTCCGCCACGAGGGCATCGTGGTGGAGCCCCTGCACGGCGTGGACGACCTCGCCGGGGCCATCGCCGACTTCGGGCCGTCCGGCCGGCGCCGCCTGGGCATCCTGGTGGACCACCTGGTGCCCGGCTCCAAGGAGGAGCGCATCGCGGCCGATGCGATGCGGACGCCCGGAGCGGCCGGCAACGTGCTGATCCTCGGCCACCCCTACGTGGATGTCTGGCAGGTCATCAAGCCACAGGTCATCGGCATCCAGGCCTGGCCCGTGGTGCCCAAGGGGCAGGACTGGAAGACCGGCATCCTCAAGGCACTGGGCTGGCCGCATCGCACCAAGGAGGACGTGGGCCTGGGCTGGAAGCGGCTGCTGGCCCAGGTCCGCACCTACGCCGACCTCGAGCCCTCTCTGCTGGGACGTGTGGAGGAACTCATCGACTTCCTCACCGAGCCCGGGACCGCCTGAGCGATAGACTGACGCAGAATCGGCCCCTGACCGCGGGGCGCCCGGCCGGCAGACAGGGGCGCACCGTCGGTCTCCGGCCAGCCCCCGACCCTTCGAGGAGTACCGTGGCGAAGCCCGACCGCAGCGCACCCCGACGCCTCCCCGAGCCTGCTGCCGAGCAGGGCCCGGCCAGCGGCGCGGAGCAGGCGGAGACCGCAGCGGCGTGCTCGGCCCCTCAGCCGGACCGCGCCCCCAGCGGCCGCGTCCGCCCCAAGCCCGCCTCCGCCCGCCACGCCGCGGGCCCTGCCGCCGCCGAGGACTCCCGACGGGCCACGCCCGAGGCACCGGCGCCCAAGCACGCCGCTGCCGTGGCCGGTGGGGGCACTGCCGTGAAGACCAAGACCGAGGCTCCGGACGAGCCGCGCCCCGCCCGTCCCGTGCGCCCGGCCAAGAAGCAGCGGGCCGCCCGCCGTCCGTCGTGGGTGGAGGCCTCCTCCGGCCCCGGCGCCCCGCTGACCGCCAAGCAGGACCGTGAGCGGGCGACCCTGGCCCACTTCGGCGTGGCCGTCGGCTTCATGGTCCCGCTGGCCGTCTGGCTGCTCTACCGTGACCGCGGCCCCTTCACCGCCCAGGAGGCCAAGGAGGCGCTGAACTTCTCCGTCCCGCCGACCCTGCTCATGGGCGTGTTCTTCTTCCTGGGACAGCTGCCCGTCCTCGGCCCGGTGTTCGCCGTCATCGGTGCGCTGCTCTGGATGGTCATGGCCTTCTACGGCATCCTCGGCGGCTCCCAGGTGAACAAGGGCCGCCCCTACAGGTACCCGTTCAACCTGCGCATCCTGCGCTGACCGCGCCGGCCAGAGACGAACGGCGCCCGCCCGCGGCGTTGCGGGGATGCAACACGGCCACGGCGTTGTGGGGATGCAACACGGCCACGTTCTTCGATCTCAACACCGTGTCTTGCCCTCACATCGCCGGGGCGGGGCGGGGCGGGTGAGACCTTGCCTCACATCGCAAGGCCGGGCGGGGACGGCGACTCGGCCGCTCAGAAGCCGGCGAGCTCGCGCACGATGTGGTCGTTGCGCAGCCGCCCCTGCAGGGTCGGAACGATCCGGCCGGCCTGGGCCAGGCCGCCGTCGATCAGGCCCGCGGCGATCAGCTGCGGGATGCGGGCACGGGCGGCCGCACCCCCGTCCTCGGCCTGCTCCAGCACCCGCACGTCCAGGCCCTCGACCATGCGGACGTGGAGCATGACCTGCTCCAGCAGGCGTGCCTCGGCGTCCGGCACCTCGCGTCCCACGGCCGGGGTCACGCCGGTGGCCAGGCGCTGCGCGTAGGCCGCCGGGTGCTTGGCGTTCCAGAACCTGACGCCGGCCACGTGCGAGTGGGAGCCGGGGCCGATGCCCCACCAGTCCATGTCCCGCCAATAGGCCACGTTGTGCTCCGCGCGGTGTGCCCCGGTCTCCTGAGGGTCGTGCGCCCAGTTGGAGACCTCGTACCAGCGGAAGCCGGTAGCCTCCAGCAGCTCGTCCGCCAGCAGGTACTTGTCCGCCTGGTCGTCCGGGTCCACGTCGGCCACCTGCCCGCGCGCCACCTGGGCGCCGAACTTGGTGCCCTCCTCCACGATCAGCGAGTAGGCGCTGATGTGGTCCGGGCGGCAGTCGATCGCCGTCTCCACGGTGGTCCGCCAGTCCCCGAGCGACTCCCCCGGCGTGCCGTAGATCAGGTCCAGGGACACGTCCAGGCCGGCGGCCCGCGCCGCCTCCACGGCGGCCGGGATGTTCTCCGGTCGGTGGGTCCGCTCGAGCGTGGCGAGCACGTGCGGGACCGCAGACTGCATCCCCACGGACACGCGGGTCACGCCCCCGGCGGCCAGCTCACGCAGATAGGCCTCGTCGACGGTGTCGGGATTGGCCTCCACCGTCACCTCGGCTCCGTCGACCATCCCGAACGCCTCGCGCGCGGCGTCCAGGATCCGCACCAGGTGCGCCGCCGGCAGCAGCGTCGGCGTGCCACCGCCGAAGAACACGGTGTGCAACGGCCTTGCCGGCACCTCGGAGTCCTCCAGCGCTCTGCGTGCGAACCCCACCTCCGCCAGGGCCGTGTCCACGTAGTCGCCGCGCGAGGCGCCGGGGCCGAGGTCCGGGGCGGTGTACGTGTTGAAGTCGCAGTAGCCGCAGCGCACCGTGCAGAAGGGCACGTGCACGTACAGGCTGAAGGTCCTCGGTACGCCCGCGGCGAGGGACCGGCGGACCGCCTCCCCGCACGAGGAGGGGAGGCGTCCGTCGTCGGGGACGGGGTCACCGAGCGGCAGGACGGCGGGCACGCGTTACTTCTTGCCCTTGTCCGCGGACGAGGAGTCCGAGGACAGCGCGGCGATGAACGCCTCTTGCGGGACCTCCACGGTGCCCACCATCTTCATGCGCTTCTTGCCCTCCTTCTGCTTCTCCAGCAGCTTGCGCTTGCGGGAGATGTCGCCGCCGTAGCACTTGGAGAGCACGTCCTTGCGGATCGCGCGGATGTTCTCGCGGGCGATGATGCGCGAGCCGATGGCCGCCTGGATGGGCACCTCGAACTGCTGCCGCGGGATCAGCTCCTTGAGCTTCGCGGTCATCATGGTGCCGTACGAGTAGGCGAAGTCGCGGTGGGTGATCGCGGAGAACGCGTCCACCTGGTCGCCCTGCAAGAGGATGTCCACCTTGACCAGGTCCGCGGCCTGGTCGCCGTCCGCGCCCCAGTTCAGGGAGGCGTAGCCCTTGGTGCGGGACTTCAGGGAGTCGAAGAAGTCGAACACGATCTCCGCCAGCGGGATGCGGTAGCGGATCTCCACGCGCTCCTCGGACAGGTAGTCCATGCCCTGCAGGTGGCCGCGCTTGGACTGGCACAGCTCCATGACGGCGCCGATGAACTCGGCCGGCACGATGATCGTCGCCGCGGCCATGGGCTCACGGACCTCGTGGATCTTGCCCTCCGGGAACTCGGACGGGTTGGTCACCTCCACCACGGTGCGGTCCTCGGTGGTGACCTGGTAGACCACGTTCGGCATGGTGGAGATCAGGTCCAGGTCGAACTCGCGCTCCAGCCGCTCGCGGACGATCTCCAGGTGCAGCAGGCCCAGGAATCCCACGCGGAAGCCGAAGCCGAGCGCCACAGACGTCTCGGGCTCGTAGTTCAGGGCGGCATCGTTGAGCTTGAGCTTGTCCAGCGCGTCGCGCAGCACCGGGTAGTCCGAGCCGTCGATGGGATAGAGGCCGGAGAACACCATCGGCTGCGGGTCCCGGTAGCCGCCGATCTCCTGCTCGGCCGGGTCCGACTCCAGGGTGACGGTGTCGCCCACCTTGGACTGGCGCACGTCCTTCACACCCGTGATGAGGTAGCCCACCTCGCCGACACCGAGGCCTTCGGTCGGCTGCGGCTCAGGGGAGGACACGCCGATCTCCAGCAGCTCGTGGGCGGCACCGGTGGACATCATGCGGATCTTCTCGCGCGGGGTCAGCCTGCCGTCCACCACGCGCACATAGGTGACCACGCCGCGGTAGGTGTCGTAGACCGAGTCGAAGATCATGGCGCGGGCCGGTGCATCCGCCTGACCCACGGGGGCCGGCAGGGACGTCACCACCCGGTCCAGCAGCTCGGGCACGCCCACGCCGGTCTTGCCGGAGACCCGCAGCACGTCCTCCGGCTCGCAGCCGATCAGCTGGGCGAGCTCCGCGGCATAGCGGTCCGGGTCTGCGGCAGGCAGGTCGATCTTGTTCAGCACCGGGATGATCTCGAGCTCGTGCTCCATGGCCAGGTACAGGTTGGCCAGGGTCTGCGCCTCGATGCCCTGGGCGGCGTCCACCAGCAGGATCGCCCCCTCGCAGGAGGCCAGGGAGCGGGACACCTCGTAGCTGAAGTCCACGTGGCCGGGCGTGTCGATCATGTTCAGGGCGTAGTCGACGCCGTCGACCTCCCACGGCATGCGCACGGCCTGTGACTTGATGGTGATGCCGCGCTCCCGCTCGATGTCCATGCGGTCCAGGTACTGCGCCTTCATGTCGCGCGGCTGGACCACACCGGTGCACTGCAGCATGCGGTCGGCCAGGGTGGACTTGCCGTGGTCGATGTGCGCGATGATGCAGAAGTTGCGGATCACCGAGGGATCGGTACGCGAGGGCACGGGCGGGTTAGACGCCAGAGGCGACACAGGGCACTTCCTTCACGAGCGGAACCAGGATCAACCGCCCATTCTTCCATGTGCGGAGTCGGTAGGCTCGCTTCCATGGGAATCGACCTCATGCGAGCCGTCACCCTCGCCCGCCGGATCTACCGCACCGTCCAGCAGCGCCGGCGAGCCGACGGCGGACGCCGGCAGGGCCCGGACCCACGCGGGACGGCCCCCGCTCCCCGTCGGCGCGGCGCCGGCACGCAGAGTCAACGCGGCACCGGCGCGCAGACCGATCAGCAGCGCGTGTCCCGCTACCCGGGCGACTTCACCGGGCGCACCCGCGTGGAGTACGCGCCGGTCCCCGGCCCGCAGGCAGGCCCCGGGGAAGTCGTGTGGACCTGGGTCCCGTTCGAGGAGCTGGACGGCCGCGGCAAGGACCGCCCCGTCCTGATCGTGGGCCACGACGACGGCCACCTCCTCGGCCTGATGCTCACCTCCAAGGACCGCAACAACGACCACGTCTCCGACCCGGACTACGTGGACATCGGCTCGGGCGCGTGGGACTCGAAGGGCCGCCCGTCCGAGGCCAAGCTGGACCGCATCGTCCGCGTGGATCCGCAGGACGTCCGCCGCGAGGGCGGCGTGCTGGACCGCTCACGGTTCGACGCCGTCGCACAGGCGCTGGCCGACCGCCGGGGCTGGAGCCGCTGACCTGTCTGACCGGACGAGGCCCGGTGAGCATGCCGGCGGCGAGTGCCGTCGTCGGCGGGTGCCGTCGTCGGAAGGCGTGAGGGGACACGCAGGAATCTGTGACACGCAGCCGGCCCGGTTCCGCCCGATGTCCATTGGCTGGTAAGGTGGTGGTCATTGTGTCCGGTCGGTCGACGGACACCCTCGGGGCGGAGAACCAAGGCACTCCCCACGCCGCTCAGTCGCCGCACCCGAGATGCCCTCTACGACCCCTGTACAGACGGTGCGGCCACGAGCCGGCACCGACAACATGAAGGACCTGATTTGGCTAACATCAAGTCTCAGAAGAAGCGCATTCTCACCAACGAGAAGGCCCGCCAGCGCAACGTTGCGGTGAAGTCTGCACTGAAGTCGGCGGTCCGCTCTGTGGACCAGGCCGTCGCCGCCGGTGACAAGGCCGCCGCCGGGGAGGCGCTCAAGGTCGCCTCCCGCAAGCTGGACAAGGCCGCGTCCAAGGGCATCATCCACAAGAACCAGGCCGCGAACCGCAAGTCCGGCATCGCCGCACGCGTGAACGGCATGGACGCCTGAGCTGCTGAAGCTTCACACGAAGGCCCCGTCACCGGTCGGTGACGGGGCCTTCGTGTCTGTGGCCCAGTCATCCGGCTCCGTCATCTCGACGACGCCGCCACCTGCCTCCGGCAGGGTGGGGGTTCCGGAGAGACCAGCTCTGGAGGGTGAGGTACCGGGGAGCCCAGCCTGCACTGCAGCAAACTCTCTGCCCCCCTCAAGTGAGGGCGCCCCTCTCAAGTGAGGGCTCAACACGGCCTCCTGACGCGATCTCACCACCGTGTTGTATCCCCACGATGCAGAACTGGGGGGTGTCCCTATGTTGCGAGTCAAGCCGCGAGGGCGGCTGGCTCGGGGGCAGGGGCGGGTTCTGGGGCTTGGTAGTAGGTGCCGTCGCGGAGCATCGCGAAGATGACGTTGCAGCGTCGGCGGGCTAGGCAGATTACGGCGGCGTTGTGGCGCTTGCCCTCGGCGCGTTTGCGGTCGTAGTAGGCCTTGGAGAGCGGGTCCGAGTTCGAGGCGACCCAGGCCGAGTAGAAAAGGGCGTTCTTCAACCGCTTGTTGCCCGAACGAGCCGGGAACTCACCACGGATCGAGGTCCCGGATCTTCGCGTGACCGGCGCGATTCCGGCATAGGCCGCGAGGTGGCCTGGGGTCTCGAACGCTGAGCCGTCTCCGATGGTCAGGAGGATCTGAGCGGCGGTCTTGATGCCGATCCCCGGCATGCTCATCAAGACCGAGGCGAGAGGGAAGTCCTCCAGCATGGCCTCGACCTCTTGCGCCACGGTCGCCCGTTGTTCCTTCAGTTCTTTGACTTGACCAGCGACTCGGGGGATCACGAGCTCGACTGCTGTGGTCGCCGGCACCACTACGGTCTGCTCACCCAAAGCGGTGAAGATCCGGTCAACCAGTGCTTCCGGATCGCGGCGGGAGTGGGAACGGGCGAAGCGCAGAACCTTGCTCCGCCCAGCCTTCTTGAACCCAGTGGGGCCGCCGAACTTTTCCAGCAGATCCAGCACCAGCGCTGTTGAAAGGCTGCCGCCGGCGAAGATGCGCTCGAGCGAGGGGTGGATCTGCGTGAGCAGAGATCGGATCCGGTTCAGTGCCCGGGTGGTCTCGTGGGCGAGGTCCTCATCGAAGCCGGCAAGGACCTTCAACGCGGAGAGGACCTCGCTGTCACGATCGACCTGCCGGAGGGTATGGGGCATGGTGCGGGCTGTGTCAGCGATGATGAACGCATCGCGCGCATCGGTCTTTGACCTGCCCGGATACAGATCCGCTGCCTTGCGCATCGCTAGCCCGGGAAGGTAGGCGACGGTGCAGCCGACGTCGCGGGCCACAGCGATCGGCAGTGCCCCGATGGTGTTGGGCTGGTCGACCACCATGAGCACCTCTCCATGGGCCTGCATGCTGGTGAACAGCTCCCTGAGCTCGGCCTCGTCTTGCGGTAGAGGCTTGTCGAACAGCTTGTTCCCGTCCGGGTCGAGCGCGCACGCGTGGTGGGCAGTCTTCCCGACGTCTAGGCCGATGACGACCGCGAATCTGGTTTCCATGATGCTGTCCTTCCTTGGAGCATCACTACTGGTCGCAGTCTTGACACCCGATGCCGGCACCCACGTTACGAAGAGACCTCACCAGCTGGTGGGCCGTGTCCCTATCAGCGGTCAACGCGTGTCTCTCGACCGGGCGGCAACACCCCCCGGACCATTGATGGCAGGGCAACAGAGCCATACCCGGCCGAGCGACCAGACCCCCGACGTTCGGGGGTGCTCACAAGGTAACGGGGCTGCGCCGGCCGGCTCAGCGGCGGGTGCCGGTGGAGACGCGGATCACCGCGCGCTCGACGGCGAAGTCCGGGTTGCGGGAGCCGCCCTTGACCTCGGCATCGGCCTGGGCGATCCACTCCATCGCGTGCGCGATCCCGGCGGGGCTCCAGTGGCGGGCGGCCTGCTGGATGAACTTCATCTGGAACGGGGCCACACCAAGAGCGGCGGCGAGCTCGTTGGGGGCGTCCCGGGAGTCGATGACGCGGGCGACCTGACGGGCCTTCATGGCCAGCGCCGTGGTCAGCATCACCGGGTGGACGCCCGTGGCCAGGGCGTGCCTGGTCAGCGCGACGGCGCGGGCGGCCTGCCCCTCCAGCGCGGCATCGGCCACGGCGAAGCTGGTGGCCTCCACGCGGCCGCCGTAGTACTGGTCCACCACCTGCCTGGTCACCGCGCCCTCGGTGTCCGCGAGCAGCTGGTGGCAGGCGGAGGCCAGGTCGGTGAGCGAGGCACCGGTGGCCTGCACGAGCGCGCGAGCGGCCTCCTCGTCGATGCGGCGCCGGTGGTCCTTGAACTCGGCGTAGACGAAGGCGATCTTGTCCTCGTCCTTCTTCAGCGCCGCACACTCCACCACGGTGCCCACCGTCGCGACGGCGTCCAGCAGCTTCTTGCCGCGGTTGCCGCCGGTGTGGCGGAGGACCACGGTGACGTCGTCGGCCGGCGGGCCGGAGGTCACCAGGTCCAGGGCGTCCGTGAGGAACGCGTCGTTCATGGACTCCAGGCCTTCGGCGATGATCAGCGTGGGCTCGGCGAACAGGGAGGGGCTCGCGGCCATGGCCAGCTGGCCCGGCTGGTACTCGGCGGCGCGGAAGCGGTGGGTCTCGATGGCCTCGTGGCGCTGCTTGAGCCCCTTCACCACCTGGTCGGTGACCCAGCGGGCGGCGTAGTCCTCGGGGCCCTTGAGCAGCATCAGCGGCCCGGGCCGGGCCTGTCGCCAGGCCAGCGGGTTCGCGGCGGCGCGAGACCGGGCGGTGCGGGAGGAGCGGGCTGCGGCCATGCGGTCCATCCTACGGGTCATCGGCCCCCGCCCTCCGGCCCTGTGCTCAGCGCGTGGAAGCGCAGCCGCGCCGTGGTCTGCGCCCCCGCCGGGCTCGTCCCGTCGTCGGCGGGGTGCTCCAGGTCCTGCGCGGTGCCCGCCTCGAGGCTCACGACGACGGTCCCCGCCTCGTCCGTGCGCAGCACCGCTCCCAGCGGGGCCAGGACCTGCAGGGTCTGCGGGTGCGGGTGGCCGTAGGGGTTGTCCCGTCCGGCGGAGACCACGTAGGCGTCGGCATCGACGGCCCGGGGCAGGGCGGCCCCGCCGTTGCGGGCGCCGTGGTGGGCGACGGAGTACAGGTGCGCGTGCGCCGGCGGCGCCGCGGCATCCTCATGGCGTCCGGCGATCCAGGCATCGGCGGCATCCTGCTCGATGTCCCCGGTGAAGAAGACGCGCAGCGGACCGCGGCCGGTCTGCACGGTGGCGAGGATCTGGGCGGAGGCGTCGTTCTCCGTGGCGGCGTCCTCATCTGCGAGCAGCACCTGCCAGGTCACGTCTCCGGAGCTCTCCCGGTCTCCGGTGCGCAGGCGGCGGGAGCCCGGCGGCGGAACGGTGCCTGCCTCCTCACCGGCGGCAGCGGGCAGCCCGAGGCCCCGGACGCCCTCGCCGCGGGTGGCATGGCGCAGGGCGGGTGCTCCCAGGGCGATGGCGGCGTCCAGTCCCCCGGTGTGGTCGGCGTGCAGGTGGGTGAGGAGCACGGCGTCCACCCGCGCGATGCCGAGCGCCTCCAGGCAGGCTGCCGCCGGCTCCGGCTCGGGACCGACGTCCACCACCACGGCACGTTCGGGGCCGCTGCGCAACACGGCCATGTCGCCCTGGCCCACATCGCAGAACGCCACCGCCCAGTCTGCGGGAGCCTGACCGGCGGGGGCGGGCAGGACCACGGCGGAGTAGCCGCCGGCCCCCGAGGCGATGAGCACGGCGACGAGCACACCGGACACGGTCAGCCTCCCACCCCGCCGGGGAGCGGAGAGGCCCTGCCTGCGCACGGGGGCGTGCCGCCGTCGTTCGGTCAGGAGCAGGACGGCGTACAGGGCGGCGGTCGCGGCCACGGTGAGGACTGCGAGGACGAGGCCGAGACCGCTCTCGGGCCAGGGCCTGAGCGCGCCGGGCAGCCCGGCACAGACGTGGGCGACCAGACCGATGTAGGCGGCCGGGAACTGGATCACCCAGACGAGGGCCGCCGAGACGGGCGGCAGCGCCAGGACGAGCCCTGCGGCCGCGGTGCCGAGCACGGTGATCGGAGCCACGGCCGGTGCGGCAAGCATGTTCGCCGGAATCGCGTAGGCGGAGACGGCGCCGGTCATGGCGAGCAGGATCGGCTGACACGCCAGGTGGGCACAGGTGGTGACGGCGAGGGTGACCGAGAGCCAGCGGGCGGCCCAGCCCGGCAGGACATGGCCGAAGAAGCGGTAGAGGTGTGCCTCCGCCGGCCGCGCGCCGAGGATGATGCCGGCCGTGGCCGCGACGGACAGCTGGAGCGCCGGCTCCGTCGCCAGCCCCGGCACGGCGACGACCACCGCCGTCCCAGCCAGGCAGAGCAGCGTGAACGCATGACGTGAGCGCCCGCCGAACAGCGCCAGGGCCCCGAGTCCGCCCATGACCGCCGCGCGCAGCACCGACGGCTCGGGCCCGACGATCACCACGAACACGACCAGCGTTGCGATGACCGCGGCGAACACGGCCGCCCGGTTCACGCGCAGCAGGCGGAGCAGGCCGGTGACGGCGCCCGCCAGAAGAGCACAGTTCGCACCGGAGACGGCGCTCAAGTGACTCAGCCCGGCGTCCTTCATCGCCTGGTCGGTCTCCGGGCTCTGGGCGCTGCGGTCACCCAGAACGAGGCCGGGGATGAGCTCGCCGGCGGTGCCGAGGGTGCCGT
The DNA here is from genome assembly GCF_001812555.1 of Micrococcus sp. HMSC067E09. NCBI lineage: Bacteria > Bacillati > Actinomycetota > Actinomycetes > Micrococcales > Micrococcaceae > Micrococcus > Micrococcus sp. HMSC067E09. Next base: position 41,922 of record NZ_KV809443.1, read on the forward strand.
CGGCCTGGTCCCGGAAGGCGGCACGCAGGCGCTCTCGGCCGCCGCCGGCGTCAGGCGACACGACGCCGTCCCCGCCATGGGCGGCCGGGCGGGAGCCGGGGCGCTCGCCGTCGGGGTTCTCACGGACACAGGGAGCCGGGCGGGGGTCGGCGGTGGCGCGCAGGAACACGGTGCCGTCCTCACGCCGCGGCTCGACCACCGCGCAGACGGACTCCCCCGGTGCGGCCTCCAGCCAGCCCTCTGGCCCGGTGAGCACGGCGGAGGCGGTCTCCGCCATGCCCTGCTGGTCCGGTCCGAAGGCGGTGACGTCCACGGTGACCGCAGCACGCCGGGCACCGTAGGCGGAGGCGAGCTCCCGCGGGTCTGTGCTGATCTGCAGGGCCACGCGCACGGGCTGCTCGGCCTGCAGGGTCTGCGCCCAGCCGATGCGCTCCTCCTCTCCCACGCGCAGCGCCACCGACTGCGAGACCAGCGCTCCGACGGCCGCCGCCACCGCGAGGGCCCCGGCCGCCGTCCGCGCCGCCGCAGCCGCCCCACGCTCCTGCGGCGTCGCAGCCGCCCCACGCTCCTGCGGCGTCGCCGGCGGCACGGCAGTCCTCGCACGACCCCTCAGCCCGACCGCCGTCACCGCTGCGGCGATCGCGACCGCGACCAGCCCGACCGAGACCAGCGTGGTCCCCGTCGACGTCCACTGCGGCGCCAGATTCCCGACCGCCAACGCCGTCACCAGGGCCGGCGCCCAGCGGGCGTCGATCGCGGCGGGCAGTCGCCGATTCACGCGCTGCTCACCAGGTCACCAGCGGCGCGAGCCGCTCGAGCGTCGCCGGGCCGATGCCGGAGACCGCGTCCAGGTCCGTCAGGGACTGGAAATCCCCCACCTGCTCCCGGTGCGCGATGATCTTCTCCGCCGTGGCCGGCCCGACCCCGGGCAGTGTCTGCAGCGCACTGCTGTCCGCGGTGTTCAGGTCAACCGCCCCCTCACCCGCACCGCCGTGCTGCGCCTCTGGTCCCGGGCCCGTGGTCCCGTCCGCGACAGCACCGGTTCCCTCCTCCCCGTCGGCACCGCCCACCACCGCAGCGTCGCGGGCGTTCGAGTCCACCCCACCGGCCACCGCATGCGCCTGGGCCTGCACGGACTCGAGCTGTTCCTCGGACGTCTGCTCCGACGGCACGAGCACCTGCTGCCCGTCGAGAAGCGGAGCCGCCAGGTTGATCCGCTCGGCCTGTGCGGCAGGCGTGGTCCCGCCCGCGGCGGCGATGGCATCGGCGGTCCGCGCATCGGCAGGCACGGTCACCACCCCCGGCGACCGCACCTCGCCGATCACGTGCACCCGCACCCGGCTCTGTCGCCCACCGTCCTTGTCGGTCGTCTCCCTTTCGCCGTCTGCGGCCTTTCTCGGCTGCTCCCCCGTGGCTCGGTCGCCGCCTGCTGCGGCGCCCTCGGCCTCACCGCCTGCGCCTGACGACGACGGATCCTCACCTCCACCGGGCCCGTCGCGGTCACCGGTCCTTCCTTCCCCGGCATGGCCCTCGGCCCCGACGCCATGCCGCGCCTGCGTGTCCACCGGAACCGGCTCCGGCGCGGACGGACGCATCAGCCAGGTCACCGCCCACCACGCGGCCACCGCCACCACCAGCACCATGACCGCGCTGCCGACCATGCGCCAGCGGAACACGGGGACCCGCGGCGGTTCCTCCTCCCAGGCCGAGGCCGCCACGGGGTCGTCGACGAACCCGGTGCGCACAGCGCCGGGTGAGGGATCCGGGGAAGGCGAGGGCCCGTCGTCGGGAATCAGGCCCTGCTCGGATGCGGGTGCGGACTGCTGCGGCTGTGGACTCATGCGTCCACGGTGCCCTCCCGGACTGCCCCTCTGCCGGGCTCAGGCCTCTTCTGTGGATGGTTCGGCCGGGTCGGTCGCCTGTGCAGGAACGGACGGCTCCTTGGGCGTGTCTTCCCTCGTCGCGACCGACGCGCCCTCGGCACTGGCGTCGACAGCGCCCGCACCGCCGGCCCCGGAGCCGCCGACGTCGGCCGCGTCGTCCCCCTCAAGCAACGGGGTGGCGATCACGCCGAGGCCGCCGAGGCCGAGGTGGGCGGCGAGCACAGCCGGGAAGTCGACCACGGGGATCGGGGTCTGCGAGAACGGCTGCAGGCGTGCGGCCAGTGCCTCCGCGGCAGGCCGATTGCCGTAGCCGTGGACGGCGATCCCGCAGGGCTCCGCCTCGGCCTTGGCCTGTGCGGCGGCGGCGATGCGGTCCACGGCGGCGTCCAAGGATCGGCCCCGCTCCACCAGGCAGATCGTCCCGTCGCGCAGCGCCAGCACGGGCTTGACCTGGAACATCGAACCGATCAGGCCCTTCAGCGCGCTGATCCTGCCGCCGCGGCGCAGCTGCTCGAGGTTCGGCACGGTGAACATCACCAGGGACTGCTCGCCGGCGCCCTGCAGGTACTCGACGATCCCCTCGACCGGCAGCCCGAAGCCGGCCCGGACGGCGGCCTCCATGACCATGAAGCCCAGGGCCATGCCTGCGGATCGGGAGTCCACCACCTCGACGGGGATCGACACACGCGTCGCGGCCATCTTCGCGGCCTCGACCGTCCCGGACAGGCCTCCGGAGATGTGCACCGAGACGATCCGCGCGTACCCGGCGGCCTCGAGCTCGCGGTAGGTCTCCTCGAACCCGCCCGGGGACGGGCGGGAGGTCCGCACCGGCAGGTTGGCGGCCAGGGCGAACGGCAGCTCCTGGTGCAGCTCCTCCGAGCCCTCCGTGTAGATCTGCTCCCCCACCATGACGGGCATGGGGATCTGACGCAGCCCCGCGGCCAGCGGGTGCTCCAGCACCGACGACGGGATGGCGGCCGAGGAGTCGGTGACGATCGCCGTGCGGTCGCGGCGCGGCGGCTTCAGACCGTAGCGCACCCGCCCGGCCAGCCGGGACCGGCGGGCACGCACACGCGCCTGGTAGTCCTGTTGCCACTGCAGCACGGACGTCACCGCGGCTCCTCTCCTCGGCCGGCCTCCATCAGCGGATGACGAGGTTGACCAGTTTCGGCGCGCGGACGATCACCTTGACGATCTCGGCGTCACCGATGAACCGCTGGACCTTCTCGGAGGCGCGGGCGGCGGCCTCGAGGTCGGCCTCGGAGATGTCGGCCGGCACCTCGAGGGTGTCGCGGACCTTGCCCTTGACCTGGACCACGGCGGTGACGGTGTCCTCCACCAGGAGGGACTCGTCCACCTCGGGCCACCCGGAGCGCACCACGGACGGGGTGTGGCCGAGCATGACCCACATGTCCTCCGCGGTGTACGGGGAGAACAGGCTGAGCAGCTTGGCGACGGCCTCGGCGGCCTCGCGGACGGCCGGATCGCCGGCGCCGGCGCCGTTGTCGATCTCCTTGCGGGTGGCGTTGACCAGCTCCATGGTCTTGGCGATGACCACGTTGAACTTGCCCTCGTCCAAAAGCTTGGAGGACTCGGCGATGGTCTTGTGGGTGGCCGAGCGCAGCGCGGTGGCCTCCGCGGCGGAGAGGTCCGCGCCCACCGGGGCGCCGCCGGCGCGCACGTCGCGCGCCAGTCGCCAGGCGCGGGCGAGGAACCTGCCCGCGGCGGCGGGGGCCACGTCGGCCCAGTCCACGTCGTCCTCCGGCGGCGAGGCGAACACCATGGTCAGGCGGACGGCGTCCACGCCGAAGGTGTCCAGCTGCTCGCCGAGGTCCACGCCGTTGCCCAGGGACTTGGACATGGCCTTGCCGCCGTTGAGCACCTGGCCCTGGTTCAGCAGCGCCGTGAACGGCTCGGTGAACGGCACCAGGCCCATGTCATGCAGCGCCTTGGTGAAGAAGCGGGCGTACAGCAGGTGCAGGATCGCGTGCTCCACGCCACCGACGTACTGGTCCACCGGCATCCAGTCGGCCACGGCCTGCGCGTCGAACACGGCGGTGTCGTCCCGCGGGGAGGCATAGCGGAGCACGTACCAGGAGGAGTCCACGAACGTGTCCATGGTGTCCGAGTCGCGGCGGGCCGGCTTCCCGCAGTCCGGGCAGTCCACGGTGACCCAGGCGTCGGCGGCGGCCAGCGGGGACTGGCCCTTTGGGGCGAGCTGCTCGCCCTTGAGGTCGGTCGGCAGGGTCACCGGCAGCTGCTCCTCCGGCACGAGCACCTCACCACAGTCCTCACAGTGCACCACGGGGATGGGGGTGCCCCAGAAGCGCTGGCGGGACAGCAGCCAGTCGCGCAGGCGGTAGTTGGTGGTGCCGCGGCCGGTGCCCTTGGCCTCGAGGATCTCGATGGCCCTGGCGATCGCGTCGGTGCTCGTCAGGCCGTCCAGCTCGCCGGAGTTGACCAGGATGCCCTCGCCGGCGGTGGCGACGCCAGAGACAGCGGGGTCCTCCTCGCCGGTGTCCACGACCATGCGGACCGGCAGGTCCATGGCGCGGGCGAAGTCCAGGTCGCGCTGGTCGTGCGCGGGCACGGCCATGATGGCGCCGGTGCCGTAGTCCGCCAGCACGTAGTCCGAGGCCCAGATCGGCAGCGACTGCCCGGTCAGCGGGTTCACGGCGGTACGGCCGAGGTCCACACCGGTCTTGGTGCGGTCCGTGGCCTGGCGCTCGATCTCGGAGACCTTCTTCAGGTCCTCGCGGTAGGCCTCCAACTCGGCGCGCCTGTCCTCGGTGACGAGGTCCAGGGCCAGCTGCGAATCCGCGGCCACCACCATGAAGGTCGCACCGAACAGAGTGTCCGGGCGGGTGGTGAACACGGTGACGACCGGGCCATCCGCGTCCACCTGGAAGTCCACGTGGGCACCGGTCGAGCGGCCGATCCAGTTGCGCTGCATGGCGAGCACGCGCTCGGGCCAGCGGCCCTCCAGCTGGGCCATGTCGTCCAGCAGGGCGTCCGCGTACTCGGTGATCTTGAAGTACCACTGGTTCAGCGTGCGCTTGGTGACCTCGGCGCCGCAGCGCTCACAGGCGCCGTCCACGACCTGCTCGTTGGCGAGCACGGTCTGGTCCTGCGGGCACCAGTTGACCGGCGAGTCCTTCCGATACGCCAGGCCGCGCTTGTAGAACTGCTGGAACAGCCACTGGGTCCAGCGGTAGTACTCCGGGTCCGAGGTGTGCAGCTCGCGATCCCAGTCCACGGCGATGCCGTAGCGCTGGAAGGAGTTCTTCTGCGTCTGGATGTTCGCGTAGGTCCACTCCGCCGGGTGTGCGTTGCGCTTGATGGCGGCGTTCTCGGCGGGCAGGCCGAAGGAGTCCCAGCCGATCGGGTGGAGCACGTCATAGCCCTGCTGCATCCAGTGGCGGGCCTTCACGTCTCCCATGGCGAACGCCTCGGCGTGGCCCATGTGCAGGTCGCCGGAGGGGTACGGGAACATGTCCACCACGGTGCGGCGCTCACGTCCGTCCTCGAGGGGCGCGTAGGTGCGCGCGGCCTCCCAGTAGCCGGCCCAGCGGGCCTCGACCTCGCGGAACGAGTACTCGGCGTCCTCCGGGATCTGCGGGGTGTCCGGAGTGGGGTTGGATGCGGTCACGCTCGTGGGGTCCTTCGTCGATGGGGTCAGGGGTCAAGCCTGCCCATCCTACGCGTCCGGGCCAGCGGTTTCGCCTCTCCGCTCAGGTCCGCATGCGCTCTGCCCGCCTGAGCCCGCCCCCGACGACGGACGCGAGACCGGGGTGCCCGGCCGTCGTCGGGCCTGACTCGACGGGTCTCGGCCCTGCCTCCGACGGCAACTGGTGAGGACACGCACTCATCCGCCCCCGTATCGGCGCATCAGACGGTGAGTCCTCACCAGTCGACGAGGCGGTGAGGCGAGGCGGTCCCGGCAGGTGCCCGGCCGTCGTCGGGCCTGACTCGACGGGTCTCAGCCCCGCCGGCGGCGGCAGACACCCGAGGGGCTCAGTGGGCGAGTTTCAGTCCGATCACGCCGCCGACGATCATCAGCAGGAAGAGGATCTTGAGTGTGGAGACGGGCTCGGCTCCGGTGGACATGGCGTAGACGACCGTGAGCGCGGCGCCGATGCCCACCCAGATCGCGTAGGCGGTGCCGACCGGCAGCTCGCGCAGCGCGAAGGCGAGGCCGCCCATGGACGCGATCAGCGCGACGAGGAAGACGAGCGACGGGCCCAGTCTGGTGAAGCCCTCCGACCTGCTCAGCGCGGTGGCCCAGACGGCTTCGAGCGCACCGGAGAGGATGAGGACGATCCAGGACATGTCTGCTCCTCTGGGCCGTCTTGTCGCTGTCCGGGTACGGCACCCCTCGTCCGGGGCCCGCGCGGATCGGCGGACCGAGATCGAGGGTCGCACGCAGGGCCGGTGCGGGCAACCCGGCCCGAGGCGACCGCCGGTGGAACGGGGACGTCCCCACCCCCCGACGACAACTGGTGAGGACACGCACTCATCCGCCCACCTGGCGGCGCTCCAGACGGTGAGTCCTCACCAGTCGGCGAGTCGGTGAGACGAGTCGGTGAGACGAGGCGGTGAGACGAGGCGGCCGCCGGCGCGGCGGGGACGGCCCACCGGACCGGCGGCCTCAGCCGGCCAGGAACCCCTCGAGCAGCGCGGCGCACTCCGGCGCCTTCTCGTAGTGCAGCAGGTGCCCGACGCCCGGCAGCATCGCCAGGGACACCCGCGGGGACACGGCACCGATCCGCTCGGCCAGGGCCTGCTGGGAGGCGGGCGAGCCCATCGGGTCCTCCGTGCCCGCCACGAGCAGCACCGGCAGGGCGAGCCGGTCCGCGCTGTCCACGACGGAGCCGGTGGTGCTGGCCCGGTACGCCTGCGCCAGCGAGGCGCGGGTGGCGAACCGGCTGAAGTGGCGCAGGTGCTGGTCGTGGGTGTGGGCGAGGATGCGCACGTCCGCGGTCTCGGACATCAGCAGCGTGGTGAGCCAGGTGATCGGCCGGGCCCGCAGGATCGCGTCGCCGAGCCGCTCCGGCAGTCTCGCGGCCACCTCGTAGTAGCCCTGCGCCACCCCGGCTGTCAGCCGGTCCACCACGGAGCCGTTCGCGGACAGCGCCGGCTCGGAGATCGGGTTGAGCAGCACAAGGGCGGACCACCGGCACGGGTCCTGGCCCGCCAGGTGCGCCGCGACGATCGACCCATAGGAGTGACCGAGCAGCACCGCGTCCCCCGGCACCTGCAGCTGATCGACGGCCTCCGCCACCGCACCGGCGTGGTGGGCCACACTGTGCTCGGCCGCCGGGAACGCCGCGGATGCCCCGAACCCCGGCAGGTCGACGGCGAGGATCCGATCGCCCGGCAGGCAGTCGGCGAGCAGGGCGAGCCCGTGGTGATCCCCGCGGAAGCCGTGCACGAACACGACGGTGCGTGCCGTCGTCCTGCCCTCGGGAAGGTACTCGAACACGGCCACCGGCAGGCCGGCACCGCTGGTCGGGTCGGTGACCTGCACGGTGTGGCGCACCGGTTCGCGCACCGCGGCCCCGGTGAACAGGGACGGGTCGCCGGCGCTCGGCGGTCGCAGGCGGTCGCGCAGGCGCACCGGGGGCGCCTCGCTCGGGCGGGCTCCGTGGGTCTGCATGCCCGTCAGCCTAACGACGACGGCACCCTCCTCCGGCTCCCGCCTCGCCGGGTGCAGGGGCCGGTTCCGCGTCGCCCGCTTCCGTGCAGAGCGTGGGCCTCAGCGGGCTCAGAGGATGCCGGCCGGGTCGAGCCGGAGCCGGATCGGCTTCTGCTCGGCACGCGTGGACGCCGCCGACTTCGCCTTGCGGAGCACGCGCACGGTGGCCTCGGCGGCGGACCACGGGAAGATCAGCAGGGCGCGATGCCGGGCCTCGTCGGCGACCTCGGGCACCGGCCCGATCCACGGCAGCGGTTCCGGCGCGTGCGCACCGGTCGGCTGCTCCTCCCGGCGGGCCTCCTCGACCAGCTCCAGGTACTCGGCCACCGCCGCGGCCTCGCCGGTCACCTCCGCCAGTCGCCCGGCCGGCGGCAGGTGGAGTTCGCGCCGCTCCTGCAGCTGGTGGGAGGCGAAGCCGTCCGGGTCCCAGCGGATCAGCGCGCCCACGGTCTCCGGGTGGTCGGCGGTCACCACCGCCACTCCCCCGTCCTGTGCCGGGCGCACCAGTGCGGCGGCCGCCAGCCACCGGGACAGCACGCGGCCGGGCACGTCGAGGCCCTCACGCGCGAGCTGGGAGTCGCCGTCCAGCAGCAGCGCCGCGGCATAGCCGCCGCGGGCCACCGGCTCGGCCCCGACCGTCGCCACCACCAGGGCGGGATCGTCCCCGACCTCCGTGAGGATGTGCTCCGAGGAGCTCGAGAGCACCGGCACCTGGGGGAAGGCCCGGCCCAGCTCGTCCGCGGTGCGGTCCACGCCGCGGGAACCTGCCCGCACCTGCTGGGTTCCGCACTCCGGGCAGCGGAAGCCGCGCTCGCGCACGCCGCACCAGCGGCAGGACAGCTCACCGGTCTGGGCGGCGGCGCGGTCGCGGAAGGACAGCGGCCCGGAGCAGTGGCGGCAGCGGGCGGGTGTGCGGCACCGCTGGCAGACCAGCGCCGGGATGAAGCCGGCCCGGGCGACCTGCACCAGCACCGGGCCCGGGGTCCGCCCGTCCAGGGCCTCACGCGCGGCCCGCCAGGCGGCCTGCGGCAGCCGTGCCCTCCGGGCGAAGGGGTCGCGGGCGGACTCCCACGAGTCCGCGGTGGAGAGCACGCGCGGGGCCAGCCGACGCTGCTCGGCGCGGTCCACCGCGAGGTGCTGCACCCAGCCGGCGTCCACGAGCCGCTGCAGGGCGGCGGTCCGGCCAAGGCCGGCGAACAGCACACCGGCGCCCTCCTGACGCGCCCGCTGAAGGGCGACCTCCCGCACATGCTGATAGGGAGCGCGCGGCTCGGCCAGGGCGTCGTCGCCCTCGTCCCACACCGCGATCAGCCCCAGGTCCTCCACGGGCGCCCAGATCGCCGACCGCGTGCCCACCGCGATCCGGGCCCGACCGGTCAGCAGACGCAGGTGCGCCCGATACCGCGGCGTGTTGCCGTCTTCGGCGGTGAGCCGGGCGTAGGCGTGCTCGCCGACCGTCGCATCCAACGCCGCGCACAGCCGGGTGAGGTCGCGTTGGTCGGGGACCACCAGCACCACGGAGCGTCCGGCGGCCGCCACGGTCTTCGCCAGGTCCGCGAACACCGCCGCCTCGTCCCAGTCCCCCACGCGGGAGGGCAGCACAGCCGCCGCCCGTGGGGCGTCTCCGGCACAGACGGCGGAGACGAAGGCATGCCCGCCCGCCAGGCGCGAGAGCACCGGCGTCCCGACGTCGGCACCGGCCTCCGCCGCGTCCGTCTCCTCGTGTACGGCATCGCCGCTCTCCCCCGCCGCCTCGGCAGGGTCGGCCGCCTCGACGTCGGCCTCACCCTTCGCCCGCGTCGCCACCGGCGCATCCAGCTCCGGCTCGGCGAGGAACTCCTTCTCCACCTGGGCCACACGCGGCGGCACGGCCACGCGGAGAACATCCGAGAGGACGCCGGCCTGGCGCACCGCCACGGCCCTCGCCAGCGCGAGCACCGGTGGGGTCAGCGGCGGGACCTTCGTCACCACGGTGCGCAGCGGCATGAGCTGGGCTCCGGTGGCAGGCTCCTCGACCCGCTCGATGAGCCAGCCGGTGAGGTCACGGCCGCCGAAGCGAACGGTGACCCTGGATCCGGGCACGGCCGCCTCGTCCAGCGACGGCGGCACGAGGTAGTCGAACCCCCTGTCCAGGTGCGGGACGGCGGAGTCCAGCACCACCTTCGCCACCGGCAGCCGCGGCCAGCCCTCGGCGGACTCCGGCAGCGCGCTGCGCTCCGGAGGGTCGGGCAGGGCGAACAGGGCCTCGCTGATGGCGGACTCCCGTCAGAGGCCGGCGGCGGCGCGCAGCCGGTCCACGCGGTCCAGGCGCTCCCAGGTGAAGTCCGCGTCCTCGCGGCCGAAGTGGCCGTTGGTGGCGGTCTTGCGGTAGATCGGCCGCAGCAGGTTCAGCTCGTTCACGATCGCCAGCGGGCGCAGGTCGAAGACCTCGTTCACGGCGTCGATGATCGTCGCCTCCGGGACCGTGTTCGTGCCGAAGGTGTCCACGTAGAGGCCCACCGGGCGGGCGGATCCGATGGCGTAGGCGACCTGGAACTCGGCGCGGTCGGCCAGGCCTGCGGCCACCACGTTCTTGGCCACCCAGCGCATGGCGTAGGCGGCGGAGCGGTCCACCTTGGACGGGTCCTTGCCGGAGAAGGCGCCGCCGCCGTGGCGTGCCATGCCGCCGTAGGTGTCCACGATGATCTTGCGGCCGGTGAGGCCGGCGTCGCCGACGGGACCGCCGATGACGAACTTGCCGCCGGGGTTGATGATGATGCGGGTCGCAGAGACGTCCAGTCCCGCGGCCTCGATGACCGGACGCACCACGTGCTGCTCCACGTCCCGGCGCAGGGTCGGCTGGTCCACCACGTCATGGTGCTGGGTGGAGACCACGACGGCCTCGATGGTCTTCGGGCGGTGGTGCGCGTCGTAGCCGATGGTCACCTGCGTCTTGCCGTCCGGCAGCAGGTAGGGCATGGGCGAGTCCACCATCGTGCGCACCTCGGTCAGCCGTGCGGAGAGCCGGTGGGCCAGGTAGATGGGCATCGGCATGAGGGTCGGCGTCTCGTTGGTGGCGTAGCCGAACATGATGCCCTGGTCCCCGGCGCCCTGCACGTCCACGGCGTCCGCGGAGCCGTACTCGCGGGTCTCCAGCGACGTCATGACGCCGCTGTGGATGTCCGAGGACTGCTGGCCGATGGAGATGTTGACACCGCACTGGGCGCCGTCGAAGCCGTTGGCCGAGGAGTCGTAGCCGATGTCCAGGATCGTCTTGCGGACGATCTGCGGGATCTCGACGTAGGCGCTGGTGTTGACCTCTCCGGCCACCTGCACCAGTCCCGTGGTGGTCAACGTCTCCACGGCGACCTTGGCGGACGGGTCCGCCGCGAGCAAGGCGTCCAGGATGGCGTCTGAGATCTGGTCGCAGATCTTGTCCGGATGACCGGCGGTCACAGACTCGGACGTGAACAGGCGCAGGTCGCCGCCGCCGACTCCGCGGTAGGGGGCGTGAGCAGACGTGGTGGAGGTCGAATCGGTCATGCGGACGATTCTAGTGTCCGCTGAGGACGCGCTAGAGCGCGAGCGTCATCTGCTCCACGACGAGTCGTGCGGCATCCGTCTTGTCCCCCGCGCGGGAGACCGGCTCGCGACCGTCGGCGAAGAGCACGGTCACCTCGGTCTCGTCCCTGCCGAAGACCCTGCCGGCGCCGACGTCGTTCACCACGAGCATCTCGCAGCCCTTGCGGGCGAGCTTGGCCTGCGCGTACTCGAGCACGGAGGACTCGCCGTCCCCGGTCTCCGCGGCGAAGCCGACGATCAGCCCCGGCATGTCCGCGCCCGCGGCACGCTCGGCCACCGCGGTGGCCAGCACGTCCGGGGTGCGCTCCAGCACGAGGGTCGGCGAGGAGCCGTCCTCGCCCTTCTTGATCTTGGTCTCGGCCACGTCCACCGGCCGGAAGTCCGCCACGGCGGCGGCCATGACCAGCACGTCCGCGCCCGGGGCATGCTCCAGCACGGCCTCGAGCAGCTCCTGCGTGGACTCCACGTCCACGACCTCGGCGCCGGCCGGTGGCTGTGCGGTCATGGCGGCGGCGATCAGGGTGACGTCGGCACCGGCGGCGAGGGCCTGCTCGGCGATGGCCACGGCCTGCTTGCCGGAGGACCGGTTGCCCAGGTAGCGCACCGGGTCCAGCGGCTCCCGGGTGCCGCCGCCGGTGATCACCACACGACGCCCGCTCAGGGGTCCCGACGACGGTCGGTCGCCCGGGATGCCCAGGAACGCTGGGGCGTCGGGAACGGTGGGGTCCGACGTGGCGACGGAGATGGCGGACGCCGGTGCCGTCGTCGCGCCCTCCTGGGTGACGGCACGGCCGCGGGAGAAGGCCGGGGCGTCCGCGGCGAGGGCCTGGGCTGCGGCCCAGATGTCCTCGGGCTCGGGCAGGCGACCGGGGCCGGAGTCCTTGCCGGTCAGCCGGCCGACGGCCGGTTCCAGCACGGTGACGCCGCGGCGGCGCAGGACGGCGACGTTCTCCTGGGTGGCCGGGTGCAGCCACATCTCCGTGTGCATCGCCGGGGCCACCAGGACCGGGCAGGTGGCGGTCAGCAGCACGTTGCCCAGCAGGTCCGGTGCCATGCCGACGGCGGTGCGTGCCAGCAGGTCCGCGGTGGCCGGTGCGACGACGACCAGCTCGGCCTCGCGTCCGAGACGGACGTGACGGACCTGGTCGACGTCGTCGAAGGTGTCCGTGCTCACCGGGTGGCCGGAGAGCGCCTCCCAAGTGGCGCGGCCGACGAACTCCTCGGCATGGACGGTGGGCACCACGGTGACCTCATGTCCCGCCTCCGTCATGAGGCGCAGCAGCGAGGCCGACTTGTACGCGGCGATCCCACCGCCGACGCCGAGGACGATCCGCATGGGATCAGGCGTTCTCGGAGTCCTCGGAGGACTCCTCGGCGGTCTCGAGGTCCTCGGCGGCGCCGAACGGGTCCTCCTCGGCGGCGCCGAACGGGTCCTCCTCACCGGGGAGGGTGAAATCACCGAACTCCTCGGCGGCGAAGTCCACGGCGGCGGCCTCCTCGGTGGCCTCGCGGGAGACCAGCAGGTCCGACTCGATCTCGCGCAGGGCGATGGAGAGCGGCTTCTCGTTCAGCTCGGTGTCCACCAGCGGGCCGACGTACTCGAACAGGCCCTCGTGCAGCTGGGAGTAGTAGGCGTTGATCTGACGGGCGCGCTTCGCGGCGAAGAGCACCAGGGCGTACTTGGAGTCGACCCGCTCCAGCAGGGAGTCGAGGGGCGGGTTGACGATGCCGGCGTACTGATCGGTCACGGATTCTCCAGTCGTTGCGTGGCGTGGATGCGCGCGGGGCGCATGGGGTCTTCGGGGCGAGCCGGGGCGGTCCTGTCCGGGCGGGGCCCTCAGGCGCGCGGGTCCAGTCCCATCAGGCGGACCAGCTCCTTGGCGGCGCTCTCGACGCGGTCGTTGACCACGACGGCGTCGAACTCCGGCTCGGCGGCGAGCTCCAGTCTAGCGGTTTCGAGGCGGCGGCGCTGTTCCTCCGCCGACTCCGTGCCGCGGCCGGTCAGGCGGCTGACCAGCTCGTCCCAGCTCGGCGGGGACAGGAACACGAAGGTCGCCTCCGGCATCGCCTCCCGCACCTGGCGTGCGCCCTGGAGGTCGATCTCCAGCAGCACGTGCCGGCCGGCGTCCACCGCCTCCTGCACTCTGTCCCGGCGGGTGCCGTAGCGGTGCACCCCGTGGACCACCGCCCACTCGAGCATCTGGTCCCGCGCGACGAGGTCGTCGAACTCGTCCGCCGTGACGAAGAAGTAGTGGACGCCCTCCTCCTCGCCCGGCCGGGCGTCACGGGTGGTGGCGGACACCGAGAGCCACACCTGAGGGTAGTTGTCCCGGATGTAGGCGGAGACGGTGCCCTTGCCCACGGCGGTGGGGCCGGCCAGCACGGTCACTCCGGGGCCGGTCAGCGGATCCTTGCGGCTCGGCCGTGCGCCCGGGACGGCGGGCGGCGGGCCCATGGAGGGGTTCTCGGTCACGGTGTGCTCCTTCGTGGCGTTGCGGCCGGTCGCCGCGGTTTCCGCTCCCCTGCCCCGACGGTGAGGGAGCGTCCGGCTCAGCGGCCGATGTAGGCGGTGAGGGCCTCCCGCTGGCGACGGCCGACGCCCTTGAGGCGGCGCACCGGGGAGATGCCGCAGACCTCCATCACTCGCCGGGCCCGGATCTCACCGACGCCCGGCAGGGCCTGGATCAGGTCGACTGTGCGCAGGCGTCCGACGGCCGGGTCCTCGTCCGCCCGGGCGAAGACCTCCTGCAGGGAGACCCTGCCCGCAGCGAAATCGCTCTTCAGCTCCGCGCGCTGCTGACGGGCACGCAGCGCCTTCTGCCTGGCCTCGGCCCGCTCTTCCACGCTGAGTTCGCGCAGTGCCATGGAAAACCTCTCTCGATGCTGTGGCTGTGGCAGGTTCTTGCGGAACCTGAGAGCCACTGTAGTTCAGGTCAGACATCAGACCGATGTCGATGCGAAAAAGTATCACCGGGGACACGGACCGTCACGCACCACGGCCTGTGCATGTCATCCCTGAAGGTCGGACAGGTTCGTGCGGAGTGCCTCCGCCAGCCCGGCGACAGTCGGCCCGGCCCTCAGGATGCCCCGGGAGCTCGTCGCCAGCACGGCAGGCCACGCGTCGGCGAAGCCGCTGCGCATGCCCTCGGCCGTCGCGCCCTGCGCCCCGTAGCCCGGTGCCAGCAGGGCACCGCGCACGGCGGACAGGTCGATGCCGAGCTCACGGGCCCGGTCCGCGACCGTCGCGCCGACCACCAGGCCGACCGGGCCCAGACGGTCCCCGCCTGCCCTGAGCGCGTTCTCCGCGGCCGCGGCGGCGACGATCCGAGCCGCCACGCTGCCGCCGGCGGCCCCCCGCGCGGCCTCTGCGGACCGGGAGCCCGCCGAGGAGGAGGATGCAGACGGGGCGGCCGAGCCGTCGTCGTGCCCCACGTGCTGGACGGAGGCGCCCTCCGGGTTCGAGGTGAGCGCCAGGACGAAGACGCCGCGGCCGGTTTCCGCCGCCAGGTCCAGGGCCGGACGCAGCGACTCGAAGCCCAGGAACGGGCTCAGGGTCACAGCGTCGGCGGCCAGCGCAGAGCCGTCGGCGAGCCAGGCGGCGGCATAGCCGGCCATGGTCGAGCCGATGTCCCCGCGCTTGGCGTCGGCAATAGTGAGGATCCCGGCCTCCCGGGCCTCGGCGAGCAGCCGTTCCAGCGCGGCCATGCCGGCAGAACCGTGGCGCTCGTAGAGCGCCACCTGCGGCTTCAGGGCGGCCACCAGCGGGGAACCGCCTCCGGCCGCAGCCTCCAACGCGGTCAGGGAGAACGCCTCGAGGCCGGCCGCCGTGTCGTCGAGCCCCCAGTCCTTCAACAGGCCCGGGTGCGGGTCGATGCCCAGGCAGAGCGGACCGACGGACTCCATGGCCGCCGCCAGGCGGGCCCCGAACGGGACCCGCCCGGCGATGCCGACGCGCCCGGTCGCCTCCGCGGTCATGCCCGAGCCTCTGCGGCGGTGCGCTCCCCGGCCTGATCGTCCAGCGCGGCCTGCAGACGCGACTCGTGCTCCTGCAGGGAGGTCACGGACCACTCGAACTGGCGCTGGGCCTCGATCGCCTGCAGGCAGGCCCCGAACTCGGCCGTGGTCGTGATCACCGGCACGCCGAGCGAGGTGGCCGCGGCACGGATCTCGTAGCCGTCCGTGCGGGCGTCGCCGCCGGAGGGCGTGTTCAGCACGAGATCGACGGTGCCGGCGTGCAGCTGCTCCAGCACGGTGCCCGCGCCGTCCTCGTGCCCGGCGTCGGCGATCTTCGCCACGACCTCCGCGGGGATGCCGTTGCGCCGCAGCACCTCGGCGGTGCCGCCGGTGGAGACCACCTGGAAGCCGAGGTCGACGAGGCGCTTGGCCTGGCCCACGAGGGTGCGCTTGTCCCGATTCGCGACCGACACGAACACGCGCCCCGAGGTGGGCAGCGGGCCGCCGGCGGCGGACTGGGACTTGGCGAACGCGGTGTCGAAGTGCTTGTCGATGCCCATGACCTCGCCCGTCGAGCGCATCTCCGGGCCCAGCAGCGAGTCGACCACGCGGCCCTCCGCGGTGCGGAAGCGGGTGAACGGCAGCACGGCCTCCTTGACCGCCACCGGCGCGCCGATCGGCAGGGTGCCGCCGTCGTAGCGGGACGGCAGCACGCCGGCAGCGCGCAGATCGGCGATGGTGCGGCCCACGCCGATCAGCGCGGCCGCCTTGGCCAGCTGCACGCCGGTCGCCTTGGAGACGAACGGCACGGTGCGGGAGGCGCGCGGGTTCGCCTCGATCACGTACAGCACATCCGAGGCGAGGGCGAACTGGATGTTGATCAGGCCGCGCACGCCCACACCGGCGGCGATCTGCTCCGTGGCGGTGCGCACGCGATCCAGCACGTCCGGGCCGAGGGTCACCGGCGGGAGCACGCAGGCGGAGTCGCCGGAGTGGATGCCGGCCTCCTCGATGTGCTCCATGATGCCGCCGAGGTACAGCTCGCTGCCGTCGTAGAGGGCGTCCACGTCGATCTCGATCGCGTCCTCGAGGAAGCGGTCCACCAGCATCGGCTGGTCCGGGGTGATCTCGGTGGCGTGCTCCACGTAGGAGGCCAGCGCCTCCTCGGTGTACACGATCTCCATGCCACGGCCGCCCAGCACGTAGGACGGGCGCACCAGGACCGGGTAGCCGATCGCGTCGGCCACGCGCTTGGCGTCCTCGAAGGACACGGCGGTGCCGTTCTTCGGGGCGATCAGACCCGCGTTGTCCAGCACGCGGGCGAACTCACCGCGGTGCTCGGCCAGGTCGATCGCCTCCGGCGAGGTGCCGAGGATCGGCACGCCGGCGTCCGCGAGCTCCTGGGCCAGCTTCAGCGGGGTCTGGCCGCCGAGCTGCACGAAGACGCCCAGCACGCCGCCGGAGGCCTCCTCGGCCGCGATGACCTCGAGGACGTCCTCGAGGGTGAGCGGCTCGAAGTACAGGCGGTCCGAGATGTCGTAGTCCGTGGACACCGTCTCCGGGTTGCAGTTGACCATGACGGTCTCGTAGCCGGCATCCCGCAGGGCCATGGTGGCGTGCACGCAGGAGTAGTCGAACTCGATGCCCTGGCCGATCCGGTTCGGACCGGAGCCGAGGATGATCACGGACTTCGACTCGTGTTGCTCCACCTCGGTCTCCAGGTCATAGCTGGAGTAGCGGTACGGGGTGAAGGCCTCGAACTCGGCGGCGCACGTGTCCACGGTCTTGTAGACCGGGCGGACGCCGAGGGCATGGCGAACGCCGCGGACCACGGCCGGGTCCATGTGCCGCAGCTGACCGATCTGGGCGTCGGAGAAGCCGTGGCGCTTGGCGCGGTGCAGCAGCGGCGCGGTGAGCTGGTCGGCCGTGCGGACCTCGTCCGCGATCTCGTTGATCAGCATGAACTGGTCCAGGAACCACGGATCGATCGCGGTGGCCTCGAACGCCTGCTCCAGGGTGGCCCCGGCGTAGAGGGCCTGCTGGGTCTGGGCCAGGCGCTCGGTGGTCGCGGTGCGGGCGGCGGCCAGCAGGGCGTGCGGGTCCGCCTCCTGATCGAACGACAGCTCGGTGCCCTTCTGCTCCAGGGAGCGCAGCGCCTTCTGCAGGGCCTCGGTGAAGTTGCGGCCGATCGCCATGGCCTCGCCCACCGACTTCATGGTGGTGGTCAGGGTCGGATCCGCGGCCGGGAACTTCTCGAACGCGAAGCGCGGAACCTTCACCACCACGTAGTCGAGCACGGGTTCGAAGGAGGCCGGGGTCTTGCGGGTGATGTCGTTCGGGATCTCGTCCATGGTGTAGCCCAGGGCGAGCTTCGTGGCGATCTTGGCGATCGCGAAGCCGGTCGCCTTCGAGGCCAGGGCCGAGGAGCGGGAGACGCGCGGGTTCATCTCGATGACCACCACGCGGCCGTCCTCCGGGTTCACCGCGAACTGGATGTTGCAGCCGCCGGTGTCCACCCCGACCTCGCGGATCACGTTGATCGCGATGTCCCGGAGCCTCTGGTATTCGCGGTCGGTCAGGGTCATCGCCGGGGCGACGGTGATGGAGTCGCCGGTGTGCACGCCCACCGGGTCCACGTTCTCGATGGAGCAGACCACCACGACGTTGTCGTTGCGGTCGCGCATCATCTCGAGCTCGTACTCCTTCCAGCCGAGGATGGACTCCTCCAGGAGCACCTCGGAGGTCGGCGAGTACTGCAGGCCTGCGCCGCAGATCCGGTGCAGGTCGGCCTCGTCGTAGGCCATGCCGGAGCCGAGGCCGCCCATGGTGAAGGACGGGCGGACCACCACCGGGTAGCCGAGCTCCTTCACGGCCTGAAGGGCCTCGTCCATGGTGTGGACGATCGCGGAGCGGGCGGACTCGCCCCCGGAGCGCTCCACCACACCCTTGAACTTCTCGCGGTTCTCGCCCAGTTCGATGGCGTCGATGTTCGCGCCGATGAGCTCGACGCCGAACTTCTCCAGCACGCCGTCCTTGTCCAGGGCGATGGCCGTGTTGAGGGCGGTCTGCCCGCCGAGGGTCGGCAGCACCGCGTCCGGGCGCTCCTTCTCGATGATCTTCGCGACCACCTCCGGGGTGATCGGCTCGACGTAGGTGGCGTCGGCCAGCTCCGGGTCGGTCATGATCGTCGCCGGGTTCGAGTTCACGAGGACGACGCGGACGCCCTCCTCCTTGAGCACGCGGATGGCCTGGGTGCCGGAGTAGTCGAACTCGGCCGCCTGGCCGATGACGATCGGTCCGGAGCCGATGACCAGGACGGAGTTCAGGTCGGTGCGCTTGGGCATGGGTCAGGCTCCTTCGGCGGTGCGGGCGGAACGGGAGTCGCGGTGCTCGGTGAGCAGGGCAACGAAGCGGTCGAACAGGCCGAGCGAGTCGCGCGGACCGGCGGTGGCCTCGGGGTGGAACTGGACGGAGAAGGCCGGGCGGTCCAGCAGGCGCAGCCCCTCCACGACGTCGTCGTTGAGCGACCAGTGGGAGACCTCCACGCGGCCGTAGCGGGACTCGGGGGCCTCGACGGCCTCGCCGCGGGGGGCGTCCACGGCGAAGCCGTGGTTCTGGGAGGTGATCTCGACGCGGCCGGTCTCCTTGACCATGACCGGCTGGTTCGGGCCGCGGTGGCCGAACGGCAGCTTGTAGGTGCCGAAGCCCAGGGCGCGGCCGAAGATCTGGTTGCCGAAGCAGATGCCGAAGAACGGCAGGCCGGCGTCCAGGACCTCGCGGAGTGTCTGAACCTGGCGGTCCGCGGTGGCCGGGTCACCCGGACCGTTCGAGAGGAACACCCCGTCCGGGTCCACGGCCTGGATGGCCGCGAAGTCGGCGGTGGCCGGCAGCACGTGCACCTCGACGCCCCGGGCGGCGAGGTGGCGCGGCGTAGCCGCCTTCATGCCCAGGTCAAGGGCCGCGATGCGGGCGACCGGCTCGCCGGCCCAGCCGTGCTCGGCCGGGGACACGACGTAGGCCTCGGCCGCGGAGACGGTCTCGGCGAGGGACTGGCCCTTCATGGACGGCTGGGAGCGGACCTGTTCCAGCAGCTCGGCGACCGGGCGCTCGGCCTGCTCGCCGGAGAACACGCCGGCCTTCATGGAGCCCTCGGTCCGGAGGGTGCGCGTGATCGCGCGGGTGTCCACGTCCTGGATGCCGACGATGCCCTGGGTCTCCAGCTCCTCGTCGAGGGAGCGCTCGGAGCGCCAGTTCGAGGGGCGACGGGCGGCGTCGCGGACGACGTAGCCGGCGACCCAGATCGCGCGGGATTCCCTGTCCTGCGCATTGACGCCGGTGTTGCCGATGTGCGGTGCGGTCTGCACCACGATCTGGCCGGCGTAGGACGGGTCGGTCAGGGTCTCCTGGTAACCGGTCATGCCGGTGGTGAACACGGCCTCTCCCAGGGTGGCGCCGCGGGCGCCGTAGGCGCGGCCGCGATGGACTGTGCCGTCCTCGAGCACGAGCAGCGCGGGGTCGGTGGTGGGGCTCATCGGGCGTCCTCCTGTGCGGCACCGGTGGTGGCGGTGCGGTCGATGATGGTCTGCAGGGCGTCCAGCAGGGCGTGGCGGTCCTGCGGGTCGCGCGGTCGGAAGGCGGTGGTGACCTCGGTGCCCCCGAGGTCCCAGGTGAAGGCGACCAGTCCGTCCGGTTCGACGAACTTGCCGACCATGCCGCCGGTGGTGCCGCACTCGCGGAGCGCGGCGGCGGGCACGAACACGTTCTCCACCCGCGGGCGGAGCACCACAGCGCCGGCGTGCTCTCCGAGGGTGTGCACCTCCAGGCGCGCCCCGGAGCGGATGCCAAGGTCATGGGCGGCGACGCGGTCGAGGCGGTCCTGACCCAGCACCGTGCCCACGTACATGCCCTGGGAGCCGGCGGCGGGCTCGACCTCGTAGAGTGCGGCGGGCACGGCTTCCGGAGCGGCGATGCCCGACTGGCGGCGCTTGCGTGCGGTCCACCCCCACAGGAGCAGTCCGACCAGGACGACGATGACCCCGAGGGTCCAGGCGATGATCGAGACGTAGTGCTCGGAGTAGTCCTTGAGCGGGGAGGCCGGCGGCACGGGGCGCACGCCCGAGGCCAGCAGCACGGCCTGGCCGGCCGTGAGGGTCGTCGGGCTCACCGGGCCTCCTCCACCGGGGCGTGGCGGAACGGCTCCGCGAGGACGCCGTCGGCCACCACGCGGCGGCCGCGGTAGAAGGTGTGCACCGTGCGGCCGGGCAGTTCGCGGCCCTCATAGGGGCTGTTGCGGGACTTGGTGGTGTGCGTGGCGGGGTCCACGACGCAGCGCACGGCCGGGTCCCAGAGGAGCAGGTTGGCCACGGAGCCGACGACCGGGGTGCCGTCCTCCTCCACGTTGCCCTGGTCCTCCAGGCCGGCGATGCGCGCCGGGGTCGCGGACATGACGCGGGCGACGCCGGCCCAGTCCATCAGGCCGGTCTCCACCATGGCCTCCTGCACCACGGGCAGGGCGGTCTCGAGCCCGGTCATGCCCATGGCCGCCACGGTCCACTCGCACTGCTTCGTCTCGGCGGTGTGCGGGGCGTGGTCGGTGCCCACGGTGTCGATGGTCCCGTCCGCCAGCGCGGCCCGCAGGGCGTGCACGTCCTCGTCACGGCGCAGCGGCGGGTTGACCTTGAACACCGGGTTGTAGGAACGGACGAGCTCCTCGGTGAGCAGCAGGTGGTGCGGGGTGACCTCGGCGGTGACGTCGATGCCGCGCTCCTTGGCCCAGCGGATGATCTCCACGGAGCCGGCCGTGGACACATGGCAGATGTGCAGACGAGACTCCACATGCTGGGCGAGCAGCACGTCACGGGCGATGATCGCCTCCTCGGCGACGGCGGGCCAGCCGGCCAGGCCGAGGACGCCGGAGAGCTCGGACTCGTTCATCTGGGCACCGGCGGTGAGCGTCGGCTCCTGGGCGTGCTGTGCCACGAAGCCGCCGAAGGCCTTCACGTACTCGAGCGCGCGGCGCATCAGCACGGCGTCGTGCACGCACATGCCGTCGTCGGAGAACATGCGCACCTTCGCCTGGGAGTCGGCCATCGCTCCGAGGTCGGCCAGGGACTGGCCGGCGAGCCCGACCGTGACGGCGCCGACCGGGTGCACGTCGCACCAGCCGGAGGCGCGGCCGAGGCGCCAGACCTGTTCCACCACGCCGGCGGTGTCCGCGGTCGGGGTGGAGTTCGCCATGGCGTGGACGGAGGTGAAGCCGCCCATCGCGGCGGCGCGGGTGCCGGTCTCCACGGTCTCTGCGTCCTCCTTGCCGGGCTGGCGCAGGTGGGTGTGCAGGTCGACCAGGCCCGGCAGCAGGACCAGGCCGGCGCAGTCGATCGTCTCGACGTCCCGGGACTGGTCGGCGGCGCAGGAGTCCACGGCGGCCACGCGGCCGTCGGCCACGAGCACATCGGCGCTCCCGCCGTTCGGGAGGGCGGCGCCGCGCAGCAGGACGGGGGCGTCGGTGGTGGTGGCGGTCATGCTCAGGCCTCCGGGTCGTTGTTCAGGACGAGGTGCAGGACGGCCATGCGGATGGAGACGCCGTTGGCCACCTGCTCGAGGACGGTGTTGTGCGGCGAGTCCGCGGCGGCGTCGCAGATCTCCAGGCCCCGGTTCATCGGGCCGGGGTGCATCACCACGGGCTGCTGCAGCACCTGTCCGCCACGGGAGTCCAGCAGGGCGAACCGCTCTGCCGTCAGACCCCAGGAGCGGGTGTACTCCCCTGCGGACGGGAAGAAGGCACCGCCCATGCGCTCGGCCTGGACGCGCAGCATCATGACGGCGTCCGGCCGCTCGGCGAGGGCCTCGTCGAGGGAGTAGGTGACACGGCAGGGCCAGCTGCCCACGCCCACCGGAAGCAGGGTCGGCGGGGCGGCGACCACCACGTCCGCGCCGAGGGTGTGCAGCAGCCAGACGTTGGAGCGGGCGACGCGGGAGTGGAGGATGTCCCCCACGATCACCACGCGCATGCCGGTCAGGTCCGTGCCGGTGGAGTCCACCCCGCGCGAGCCGGCGAGGCGGCGGCGCAGGGTGAAGGCGTCCAGGAGGGCCTGGGTCGGATGTGCGTGGGTGCCGTCGCCGGCGTTGACCACGGCGGCGTCCACCCAGCCGGACTCGGCGAGCTGCTGGGCGGCGCCGGAGGACCAGTGGCGCATGACGATCGCGTCCGCGCCGATCGCGGCCAGGGTCTGCACGGTGTCCTTCAGGGACTCGCCCTTGGACACCGAGGAGCCCTTCGCGGAGAAGTTGATGACGTCCGCGGAGAGGCGTTTGGCGGCGGCCTCGAAGGAGATGCGGGTGCGGGTGGAGTCCTCGAGGAAGAGGTTCACCACGGTGCGGCCGCGCAGGGACGGAAGCTTCTTGACCTCGCGCTCGTTGACGGCCGCCATCTCCTCGGCGGTGTCCAGGATGGCCAGGGCGTCCTCGTGGCCGAGGTCCACGGTGGAGAGCAGGTGGCGCACGGCTCAGGCCTCCTTCTCGGCGTCGGTGATGACCACGGCGTCCTCGACGTCCGTCCCATCCGTCTCGGACAGGACCACGTGGACGCGCTCGGCGGTGGAGGTCGGGAGGTTCTTGCCCACGAAGTCGGCGCGGATGGGCAGCTCGCGGTGGCCGCGGTCCACGAGGGTGGCCAGGCGCACGGCCGCGGGACGGCCCAGGTCGGCGACGGCGTCCAGGGCGGCACGGACGGTGCGGCCGGAGAACAGCACGTCGTCGACGAGCACGACGACGGCGCCGTCCAGGCCACGGTCGGGGACCCGGGTCGGTGCAGGGGTGCGGGACGTGGAGCGGCGCAGGTCGTCGCGGTAGAGGGTCACGTCGAGCTGGCCGACGGAGGCGGCGGCGTCGAAGGACGGGTCGATGCGGGCGACGATCTCGCCGAGGCGCTGCGCCAGCGGCACGCCACGGCTGGGGATGCCCAACAGGATCAGGTCCTGGGCGCCGCGGTTGGACTCCAGGATCTCGTGGGCGATGCGCGTGAGCACGCGCTGGATGTCCGCTCCGGACAGCACGGTCCGGGCGGCTCGGGCTCGGTCAGAGCGAGGTGCGGTGGGATCTGCTCCCATGCCGGCGCCTCCTTCCCCGCCTCACGGGACGGACGTTAAAGGATGCGATCGTGCCCGGTCTGCCGGGCGTGCGGGCCGTTCGGCCCACAGGCCGCGGCGCGCGGTTCCCACCCTACCAACACCGAGGGCCCGCAGACCCGCTCTGTGACAGGCTCCGGACCCTCGGGCGTGTGGGGTGCGTCTCAGGCGAGCAGGGTCGGCTTGACCTGCTGGAGCCGGCCGAGGAGGCCGTTCACGAACTCCGGGGACTCGTCGGTGGACAGCTGCTGGGCGAGGGTGACGGCCTCGGCGACGGCGACGCCGTCCGGGACCTCGTCGTTGAACAGCAGTTCCCATGCCCCGACGCGCAGGATCACGCGGTCGACGGCGGGCATGCGGTCCAGGGACCAGCCGCGCGAGTAGGAGGTCAGGGCCTCGTCGAGGCGCTCCTGCTCGGTGATCACGCCGTCGATCACCTGCTGGGCGTACGCGTTGACGCGCAGGTCGGTGTGGTCGACGCGGGCACGGATGCCCTCGTCCGGGGTCGTGCCGCGCTGCTCCGCCTCGAAGAGGATCTCGACGGCGCGCAGGCGGGACCGGCTGCGCGCCGTCCCGCCGCGCCTGGCGGAGGAGGCGGACTCAGTCATTGACGCGGCCCAGGTAGTCGCCGGTGCGGGTGTCGACCTTGATCTTGGTGCCCTGCTCCACGAACAGCGGGACCTGGACCTCGGCGCCGGTCTCCACAGTGGCGGGCTTGGTGCCGGCGTTGGAGCGGTCGCCCTGCAGGCCCGGCTCGGTGTAGGTGATCTCCAGGACCACGGAGGCCGGCATCTCGAGGTACAGCGGGCTGCCCTCGTTCATGGCGATGGTGACCTTGGCGTTCTCGAGGAGGTACTTGGCGGCGTCGCCCACGACGGCCTCGGAGACCGGGATCTGGTCGTAGGTCTTCACGTCCATGAAGACGTAGTCCTCGCCGTCCTGGTACAGGTACTCGTAGTCCGAGCGGTCCACGGTGGCGAGCTCGACCTTGGCGCCGGCGTTGAACGTCTTGTCCACGGTCTTGCCGGTGGTGATGTTCTTCAGCTTGGTGCGCACGAACGCGCCGCCCTTGCCCGGCTTGACGTGCTGGAACTCGATGACGTTCCAGAGCTGGCCCTCGAGCTTGAGGACGGCGCCGTTCTTGATGTCGCTGGTGCTTGCCACGTTCTCTCTCCCACGGTCGTGACGCGCGGCGGTGAGCGCACGCGCGAGTGGATACGGTTTCTTGTCGGATGTGCGCCCGCCAGTCTACGGCAGGCCCGGGATCACTCGGCGATCTCCTGGTAGGCCGCGAACAGCAGCGAGGCGTCCGGGACATCCACGGTGGACGGCTGGCCGATGCCGTCCAGCAGGACGAAGCGCAGCCGGTCTCCGCGGTTCTTCTTGTCGCGCTGGATGCCCTCGAGGAGGGTCTGCCAGCGGTCGCCGCGGTAGGACACCGGCAGGCCGAGGGACTGGAGCACGGACCAGTGGCGGTCCGCGGTCGCGTCGTCGATGCGGCCCAGGGAGCGGGCGAGCTCGGCGGCGAAGACCATGCCCACGGACACGGCGGCCCCGTGGCGCCACTGGTAGCGCTCGGCCAGCTCGATGGCGTGTGCCAGGGTGTGGCCGTAGTTGAGGGCCTCGCGGCGGCCGGTCTCCTTGAGGTCGTCGGTGACGATCTGGGCCTTGACGGCGATCGCACGCTCGATGAGCTCCCGCAGGACGGCGGAGTGGGGGTTCTGCGCCTTCTCCGGGTCGGCCTCGATGAGCTCGAGGATGGTCGGGTCTGCGATGAAGCCGCACTTGACCACCTCGGCGAGGCCGGAGATCAGCTCGTTGGCCGGCAGGGTCAGCAGGGTGTCCAGGTCCGCGAGCACGCCGGCCGGCGGGTGGAAGGAGCCCACGAGGTTCTTGCCCTCGGCCGTGTTGATGCCGGTCTTGCCTCCCACGGCGGCGTCGACCATGCCGAGCAGGGTGGTCGGCATGTGCACCACGCGCACACCGCGCAGCCAGGTGGCGGCCACGAAGCCGGCCAGGTCGGAGACGGCTCCGCCGCCCACGGAGACGATCGCGTCCGAGCGGGTGAAGTTGTTCTGGCCCAGGACCGTCCAGCAGAAGCCTGCGACCTGGAGGTGCTTGCCCTCCTCGGCGTCCGGGATCTCTGCGGTGAGGGCGGTGAGGCCCGCGGCCTCGAGGTCGTTCTTGACCACGTCGCCGGTGGCGCGCAGGGCGCGGGGGTGGATGATCAGCACCCGCTGGACGTGGGGGCCCAGCATGGCGGGCAGGCGGCCGAGCAGGCCGCGGCCGACGACCACGTCGTAGCCTCCGCGGGCAGCGGCTGCGGCGCCTCCGGAGACGGGGATGACCGTGGCCTCGCCGGTCCCC
This sequence comes from Micrococcus sp. HMSC067E09, assembly GCF_001812555.1. NCBI lineage: Bacteria > Bacillati > Actinomycetota > Actinomycetes > Micrococcales > Micrococcaceae > Micrococcus > Micrococcus sp. HMSC067E09. The sequence continues at coordinate 67,508 of NZ_KV809443.1, forward strand.
GGGTCGGGGGCGCCCACCGGGTCGGTCGGGTCGGCGGAGACCGCGTCGGCGCGGGTCTGCTCGTGCTCCTGGGGGCGTTCGGTCATCGGCGTCGGTCACTCCTTGTTTCGGCGGCGGACCGACTCCACGATACGCCAGGCGACGTCCTGGGAGCTCAGGCCCGTGGTGTCGATGGTCACGTCCGCGACCTCGCGGTAGAGGTGGTCGCGCTCGTTGCGCAGCCGCTCCCAGTTCCCCTTCGGGTCGCCCTTGAGCGCCGGACGGCCATGGCCGCCGCGCACCCTGCGCAGGGCGTCGGACGGGGCCACGTCCAGGTGGACCACGTGGTCGTCCGACTCCTTCAGGCGCCGCCGGGTGGCGGCGCTGAGCACCGCGCCCCCGCCGCAGGAGAGCACGAACGGACGGTGGCGGCTGAGCAGGTGTTCCATGACCTGCTCCTCGGCACGGCGGAAGGCGGGTTCGCCGTGCTCGACGAAGAACTCCGGGATGGGCCCGTGCGCCTGGGTGAAGACGGCGTCCGCGTCCAGGTGCGCACACCCCACGAGCCGCGCCAGCTCCCGGCCGACGGTGGACTTGCCGCATCCCATGGGGCCGACCAGCACGATCCGCCGCCGCAGCCGCCAGCGCCAGAGCCAGGCCGAGGGCACGCGGAGCCGCTCGAGCTCGCGTTCGACGGCCTGCACCGTCCGGCGCCAGGCCTGGCCGCCGGGGGTGGTGGGGCTCACGGCAGCGGGTCCCCCATGGGGGTGTGGGACGCCTCGCCGGTCGGCTCCGGCAGCGGGGTGAGCGAGGCGGTGAAGGCCTCGAGGTTCCGCCTGGTCTCCGGCAGCGAGTCACCGCCGAACTTCTCCATCACGGCGTCGGCCAGGACAAGGGCCACCATGGCCTCGGCGACGATGCCCGCGGCGGGCACGGCGGCCACGTCGGAGCGCTGATGGTGGGCGGTGGTGTCCTCCCCGGTGGCCACGTCCACGGTGCCCAGGGCGCGCGGGACGGTGGCGATCGGCTTCATGGCGGCGCGCACGCGCAGCACCTCGCCGGTGGACATGCCGGCCTCGATGCCCCCGGCACGGTCGGTGGCGCGGCGGGGCCGGCCGTCCGCGCCACGGACGATGGCGTCGTGGGCGTCGCTGCCGCGCCGGGCAGCCGTGTCGAAGCCGTCACCGACCTCCACGCCCTTGATGGCCTGGATCCCCATGAGGGCACCGGCCAGACGCGCGTCGAGGCGGCGGTCCCAGTGCACGTGGGAGCCGAGGCCGATGGGGGCACCGTAGGCGAGCACCTCGACCACGCCGCCGAGGGTCTCGCCCTCCTTGCGGGCCGCGTCGACCTCGGCGACCATCGCTGCGGAGGTCTCCGGGTCGGTGCAGCGCACCGGATCCTCGTCCAGACGGGGTTCGTCCTCGGGGAGCGGGACGTCGGCGTCGGCCGGCAGGCTCACTCCACCGAAGGCGACAGTGTGGGACACGATCCGCACCCCGAGCTCGGCGAGCAGGCTCCGGGCGGCGGTGCCGAGGGCGACGCGGGCGGCGGTCTCGCGGGCCGACGCTCGCTCGAGCAGCGGACGGGCCTCGTCGAAGCCGTACTTCTGCATGCCGGTGAGGTCGGCATGGCCGGGGCGCGGGCGGGTGAGCTTCGCAGCGCGGGCGAGGCCTTCCAGGTCGGACTCGTCCACCGGGTCGGCGGACATGACCTTCTCCCATTTGGGCCACTCGGTGTTGCCCACCTGGATCGCGACCGGGGAGCCGAGGGTGAGGCCGTGGCGGACGCCGCCGAGCAGCGTCACCTCGTCCTGCTCGATCGTCATGCGTGCGCCGCGCCCATAGCCGAGGCGTCGCCGCGCGAGGGCGTCCTGGACGTCCTTCGTGGTCAGGGGGACGCCTGCGGGCAGCCCTTCGATGATTCCGGTCAGGGCGGGTCCATGCGATTCACCCGCGGTCAGCCAACGCACCATGCCCGGCAGTCTCTCACGCCTGCTCCACGACGACGGCCCCTCGCCCCGCGCATGTCCACTCTCCGAACTTGCCGGTCCAGGATGTGGGCGCCTCCGTGCCGGGGGCCGTCGCCAGGGCCGGGGCCGTCGCCAGGGCCGACTCCGACTCCCGGTTCGGCACGCCTGGAGCAGTGGCACGCCCGGATCAGTGGCGCGGTGGCAGGCCGACGGCCCGTGCCATCACGTCCGTCACCTCGGCCCAGTCTGCCCGTTCCACGCGTTCGCGCAGGGCAGCCTCGGCTCCCTGGGCCACCGCTGCCGCGGCGAACAGGCGCACCTGCTCGACTGCCTGGTAGAGCAGCATCTCCACGCCGGACACCACCGCGCCTCCGGCGTCCTGCCAGGCGCCGGCGATCGCCGAGGGCCACGGGTCGTAGGCCGCGTCCAGCAGGGGCGGCAGCCCGACGTCGCCGCGGACCGTCCCGTCCGCCGCTGCCGGGACATGACCGTCACGATGGGCCGAGGCCACCTGCTCGGCCAGGGGGTCGGCGGCCCTCGGCGGCAGCGTGCACACCACGGCGGCCAGGCCCGGCGCGGCCGCGGCCAGCTCGTCCAGGCCGCGCACCTGTGCCTGCATCCCGCACTCCCGCGCCAGCGCCACCAGCGGCGCGGCACGCTCGGCGCTGCGGACGAACAGGTCGATCCGGCCGGCCTTCAGCACGGAGGCGGCCAGCACGGCGGCCGAGGCCGTTCCGCCGTTGCCGACGATGCCGACCGTCTCTGCGCCGGTCAGCGGGCGCAGGCCGGCGAAGCGCAGGGCGCCCACGATCCCCTCGACGTCCGTGTTGTGGGCCCAGGGGCCCACCTCGTCGGCCTGGTGCGCGGCTCCGCTCCCCCTGTCGGTATCGCCGAGGCCGTGGTGCCGGTGCTCCGGATGCCCCCACACCAGCGTGTTCGCCGCGCCGAGCAGCTGCACGCGCGCCGACCGGCTCGTCGCGGCGGCGGCCGCGGCCTGCTTGTGCGGCATGGTCACGGACAGGCCGACGTACCCGTCACGGCAGGCGGCCAGGAAGCCGTCGAGCTCCTCCGGCGCCAGGTTCTGCCGCCCGTAGTCGATCGGCAGGCCCAGGTGGGCGTAGGCGGCACGGTGCAGCTGTGGGGACAGCGAGTGGTCGATCGGCCTGCCTATCACGGCGGCGTGGCGGTGCATGGCGTCCTCTCCCCCAAGCGCCTGCGGTCCTGTCCCCGTCGGTCGGAGGCGGGCCGGGGCGCGTCGGGCCGATCAGCAGATGTCCGGGTTCTCGCGGCAGTAGGCCCGGTACTCGTCCTGGTACTTCTGGTGTTCGGCGTAGGTCTTGGCGAACTTGGTCTCGCCCGTGGAGATGTCCACGGTGACCCAGTAGTAGTAGTCGTTCTCCTTCGGCTTCGACGCCGCGTCGATGGCCTTCAGGGACGGGGCACCGATCGGGCCCGGGGGCAGGCCCTCGTGCACGTAGGTGTTGTACTCGTTGGACTTGTCGCGGCGCTCGGCGGAGGAGAACTGCAGGCGCCGCTCGCCCAGGCCGTAGATGACGGTCGCGTCGATCTGCAGCAGACCGTCGGTCTCGCGGTTGTCCGGCTTCAGACGGTTCTCGATGATGCCGGCCACCATGGGGTAGTCGTCCGGGAGCGCCTCGGCCTCCACGATCGAGGCGATCGTGACGGTGCGGAACTGCTCGTCCGGGTCCGTGACCCCCATCTTCTCCAGCTCCGCAAAGGTCGGGTCGATCAGCGCGCGGACCATGTCCTCGGCGGAGTCCTTCAGCGGCAGGCGGTACTCGCCCGAGGCCAGGTAGCCCTCGACCGTCGTCGCCTGCTCGGGCAGCCCGTACTTCTGGGGGTCGGAGACGGCCTCGGCGAACTCGGCGCGGTCATGGGGCGTCGCGGCGGCCAGGGAGTCGAGGACCTCCGGCAGGCGCTCGCCCCGGTTGACCGCCACGTAGGCGACGGCCCCGCGGCCGGCGCCCTGGAGCGACTCCACCGCGTCCTCGGCGGTCATCTGCTCCTGCATGTCGTACTCGCCCGGCTGGATGTGCTTGCCCGGGGACATCTCGGCGGCTTGTCTGAACGCCTCGGCCGAGGCCACGATCCCGGCCTCCTCGAGGCGCCGGCCGATGAGGATCGCGCCTTCGCCGTCGTTGACGGTGAAGGTGACTGTGTCCCCGCTGGTGCGCGGGTAGTCTGCGGCGTCGCCGGGCAGCAGGCCGCCGATGACACGGGAGAGGATCGAGCCGATCACCAGGACCAGCACGCCGATGACGATGATGCCTCGTAGCCGGCGCCGCCGGCGCAGACGTCGTCGTTCGGCGGCCACGGGGTCCTCTTCCGTCTCACCCTGCGCGTCCTCGCGATCGTCCCGGGCCCCGAGCAGGGACCAGCCGGCGTCGTCCGGGTCCACCTCGCGCGGCTCCTCGCCGGGGGCATACAGCTCCTCGTCACGACGACGGCCCGCACCTGAGGTGCGCCGGTCGCCGGAGCCGGCGGCAGGGGCGCCGTCGGAGTCGTCCGTCGGCCCGGGCGAGACGCCCTGCCCGGCAGGGCGGCCGTCGTCGGGAGGGCCGGAGGCGCCGGCGGACGCGGCAGCGTCCTGACCGGCCTGACCGGCGGCATGGTCTTCCGGCGGCGACGCGGGACCGTCCGGGTGCACGGGGGCGGCCTCCGTGCTGCGAGCCGGCTCGCCCGGCAGGCGAAAGGTGTCGACCAGGTCGTCGTCCGGGACGCTCGACGGCAGGCTCTCGAACGGACCCTGATGCGGGTCGGCCTCCGGGGGCGTCTCGTCTCCGGGGCGGGTCACTGGGTCTCCTTCTGGATGACGTCGTCGACGGGGTCGCCGGCCCACGCGCCGGTCCGACGCTGCGTGTCCACGGCAGCCTGCAGGATGGCCACGGCCGCGGCCTGGTCGATCACCTCACGGCTGTCCTTGACAGAGCGTCCCGAGGCCTGCAGCCCGCGCTGCGCCGTCACTGTGGACATGCGCTCGTCCACGAGGCGGACGACGGCGCCCGAGCCGGCCTCGGCCAAGGCCTCGGCGAGCCGGGACGCGTAGGCCACGGCGTCCTCGGTGGACGGGGTCCACTGCCCCTGCAGGTTCAGCGGCAGACCGACGTAGACGGCCACCGCCTCCGCCTCGAGGGCCTCCTGCACGGCCAGCCGCACGTCCGAGCCCTTCCTCGCGTCGCGCCGCAGGGTGCGCAGCGGGGTGGCGATCAGCCCGTCCGGGTCCGCGGAGGCCAGGCCGACGCGGGCGCGCCCGACGTCGACACCGAGGGTGCGCCCTCGGCGCACGGCGTCGGTGCCGATGTCCGGCTGCTGCTCGGCCCTCACGCGGAGCGGACCGCCTCGGCCACGGCCCGCAGGGCCTCGTCCACCTTGGCGGCGTCCTGACCGCCGCCCTGGGCGACGTCGTCCTTGCCGCCGCCTCCGCCGCCGAGCACGCCGGTGGCGACCTTGACCATGGCACCGGCCTTCAGGCCCGCCGCGCGGGCGGCCTCGTTGGTGGCGGCCACGATGAGCGGACGTCCCTTGGCCTCGGCGGTCATGGCGACGAGCACCGGGGTGCCCGCGGCGTTGCCGGCGGCGGACTCCAGTCGCGTGCGCAGGTCCAGCACGAGCGAGCGCAGCTGGCCGCCGTCCACGGCACCGGCGTGGTGGGCGAGCACCGTGACGGCAGTGCCGCCGGCGGTGGTCACCTCCTGCGCCTCGGCCACGAGCCGGCCGGCCTCGGCCTGCAGCTGCGCGGCCTTGAGCTCGGCGACCTGCCGCTCGGCGGCCTTGAGCTTCTCCATGGTCGCGCCGATGCGGTCCTTGAGCTGGTCGGCCGGAGCCTTGAACATCTCGGACAGGTCCGAGACGAGGGTGCGCTCGGCGGCCAGGTGTCGGAACGCGTCCAGACCCACGAGGGCCTCCACGCGGCGGTTGCCCGAGCCCACGGACTGCTCGCCGAGCAGGGTCAGGGCGCCGATCTCCGCGGTGCGGTTCACGTGGGTGCCGCCGCAGAGCTCACGGGAGAAGTCGCCGTTGATCTCGACCACGCGGACGCGGTCGCCGTACTTCTCGCCGAACAGGGACAGGGCGCCCATGGCCTTGGCCTCGTCCAGGGACATCTCCTTGGTCAGGACGGTGTGGTTGTCCCGGATGGCGACGTTGGCGAGGTCCTCGATCTCCGAGCGGGCCATCGGGGAGACGGCCTCCGACCAGCGGAAGTCGAAGCGCAGGTACCCCTCCTTGTTGAAGGAGCCGGACTGCGTGGCCTCCCTGCCGAGGATCTCGTGCAGGGCGGCGTGCACGATGTGCGTGCCGGTGTGCGCCTTCTCGGCGTCCAGGCGGCGCTGCACGTCGATGGATCCGAGGGCGGCGGCCCCGGCGGAGACCTCGCCATGCCTGACGCGGACGCGATGCACGGACAGGCCCTTCACCGGGGCCTGGACGTCCAGGACGTCCAGCTCGAAGCCGTCGCCGGTGATGACGCCGCGGTCCGCGGCCTGGCCGCCGGCCTCCGCGTAGAACGGGGTGGCGTCGAGCACCAGGTCCAGCTCCTGGCCGGCGGAGGCGGACTGCACGGAGGCGCCGTCCGCGATCAGGCCGCGGATGACAGACTCGGTGGCGAACTCGGTGTACCCGGTGAAGTGCGTCTGTCCCTCCCCGCGCAGCTGCTGGTACACCTCGGTGTCCGCATGGCCGGACTTCTTGGACTTGGCGTCCGCACGGGCGCGGTCGCGCTGCTGTTGCATGAGCGCCCGGAAGCCGGCCTCGTCCACCTCGACGCCGGCCTCAGCGGCCATCTCGAGGGTCAGCTCGATCGGGAAGCCGTAGGTGTCGTGCAGTTCGAAGGCGTCCCTGCCGGCCAGACCGTGCCCCTCGGACTTCGCGGTGGAGACCGCGGCGTCCAGGCGCGCAGTGCCGGCGGCGATGGTGCGGGAGAAGGTCTTCTCCTCGTTGAACGCCACGCGGCGGATGCGGTCCCACTGCTCGGCGACCACCGGGTAGGTGCCGGCCATCGCGTCACGGGAGACGGGCAGCAGCTCCGGCAGCACCGGGTCCGTCACCCCCATCAGGCGCATGGCGCGGATGACGCGGCGGATCAGCCGGCGCAGCACGTAGCCGCGGCCCTCGTTGCCCGGGGTGACACCGTCCGAGATGAGCATCAGCGAGGAGCGCACGTGGTCGGCGATCATGCGCAGGCGCACGTCGTCGTCGTAGTGCGGGTCCTTCGGGTCCTCGGTGGAGGTGTACTCCACGCCGGCCAGCTCGGCGGCGCGGTCCAGGACCGGGCGCACCTGGTCCGTCTCGTACATGTTCTCCACGCCCTGCAGGAGCATGGCGAGGCGCTCGAGGCCGAGGCCGGTGTCGATGTTCTTGTGCTGCAGCTCGCCGGCGATGTCGAAGTCGTCCTTGGAGCGGACCGCGGAGAGGCGGTACTGCATGAACACGAGGTTCCAGATCTCCAGGTAGCGGGTGTCGTCCGCCGCCGGGCCTCCCTCGACGCCGTACTCGGGGCCGCGGTCAAAGTAGATCTCGGAGCACGGGCCGCCCGGGCCGGGCTGGCCGGTGTTCCAGTAGTTGTCCTCCTCGCCCATGCGCTGGATGCGCTCGGGCGGCAGCCCCACCACGTCCTGCCAGATCTGCGCGGCCTCGTCGTCGTCGTTGTAGACGGTCACCCACAGACGGTCCGGGTCCAGGCCGTAGCCGCCCTCCTCCTGCGGGGTGGTGAGCAGCTCCCAGGCCATCGGGATGGCCTTCTCCTTGAAGTAGTCGCCGAAGGAGAAGTTGCCGCACATCTGGAAGAAGGTCCCGTGGCGGACGGTCTTGCCGACCTCCTCGATGTCCGCGGTGCGGATGCACTTCTGGACGGACACGGCGCGCTCGTACGGCGGCGTCTGCTCGCCCAGGAAATAGGGGATGAAGGGCACCATGCCGGCCACCGTGAACAGCAGGGACGGGTCCGGGGACACCAGGGAGGAGGACGGGACCACGGTGTGGCCCTTCTTCTCGAAGAAGTCCAGCCAGCGCTGGGCGATGTCCTGGGTCTTCATGCGGTGTGCTCCTCGGAGGTGGTCTGCGGGGTCGTGGTGGTCTCGTGCCCGGTCGCGGCGCCCTGCGCGGCGGCGGATCCGGCGGCGCCCTGCCCGGGGGCGCCGGTGCCCGCGGCGGACGGGGCGTCCACGGTCTCGCCGCTGATGGTCTGGCGGCCCTGGGTGCCGAGGCGGTCGGAGACGGTCCTCCAGGCGGGGACCTCCTCGCGCAGCTGGGCGGCGAAGCCACGGACGCCCTCGGCGAGCAGGGTGGCGGTGGCGGCCCCGGCGTTGCGGCCGAGAGTGGACGGATGGAGGGTGGTGCGCAGCGTCTCCTCGGCCTTGACGGCCGCGGCGTCGCGGCCCCTGCCCAGGGCCATGTGGCCGATCCAGCCTGCGGCGGCACCGGCGCCGAGCATCAGCACCTGCTTGATCATCGCTGCCCACCTTCTGCCCCGCTGCACGGGCGCTCGTCGATCTGGGACACGGTCCTGGACGACTTTACCGCCGGTCAGCGGCAGAACGCCGCAGAATCCCCGGGCCTGGCCCCGAGATTCCGCACACAGCGGACGGGCCCGGACACGCCGGAGGCCCGGCCCCTCGACGAGGGGCCGGGCCTGCCGGAGACGCGTGACGTCGTCGTGAAGCCGCCGAGGCGGCCTGCCGGGGACGGGATCAGCGCGCGTAGTACTCGACCACAAGCTGCTCTTCGCAGGTCACCGGGACCTCGGAGCGCTTGGGGCGGCGGGACAGGGTGGCGCGCAGCTTGTCGATCTCCACCGTCAGGTAGCCCGGGGTGGCCGGCAGGACCTGCTGGTGGGCGCCGGCGGCGGCGACCTGGAAGGGCTCGAACTTGGCGGAGCGCTCGTGCACCTCGATGACCTGGCCCTCCTTCACACGGAAGGACGGGATGTCGACGCGCTTGCCGTTCACGGTGATGTGGCGGTGCACGACGAACTGGCGGGCCTGCTGGATGGTGCGGGCGAAGCCGGCGCGCAGCACCAGGGCGTCCAGGCGCATCTCGAGCAGCTCGACCAGGTTCTCACCGGTCAGGCCCTCGGTGCGCTTGGCCTCCTCGAAGTAGCGACGCATCTGGGCCTCGCGGATGTTGTACTGGGCGCGCAGGCGCTGCTTCTCCTTCAGGCGCACCGCGTAGTCGGAGTCCGCCCGGCGACGGGCGCGGCCGTGCTGACCGGGGCCGTACGGACGGCGCTCCATGTACTTCTCGGCCTTCGGGGTCAGGGCGATGCCCAGGGCGCGGGAGTGCCGCACGGTGCGGCGGGTGCGCAGGTTGCCACTCATGGGTGGTCCTCACTTTCCTTGACGTGCGATGCCGTTCGGGTTTGTCTCCGCGCCGCCGTCAAGCGCCCGGACACGGCGTGGCCGTGCGGGGTCGAGAACGGTGCGGAACCTGGCCTCCGGTCGATCCGTCGGAGGGCTGAGGGGCGCATCGCGGGCCCGTCGTCACCACGGCGCCGCGCTCCCCCACGCAGCCGTGCCGGGCACACAGGTGCCCGTTCTCAGCGGGGTGAGGGGGATCGTCCGGGACGCGACGCCTGCCAGACGGTGGACCACTCTACCAGGTGTCTCAGCCGGCGCCGCGGAGGATGCGGCGCAGCGCGGCCACCTGCTCGGCCAGGCGCTTCTCGTGGCCGATCGGCTTGGGGGCGTAGTAGTCCTTCCCCACGAGCGGGTCCGGGGCGTACTGCTGGCGGGCGACGGCGTGCGGCTCGTCGTGCGAGTACACGTAGCCCTTGCCGTGGCCGAGGGCGGCGGCGCCCGGATAGTGGGCGTCGCGCAGGTGCGGCGGGACCTGGCCGGTGCCGCCGGCGCGCACGTCCGCGATGGCGGCGTTCACCGCGTTGTAGCTGGCGTTGGACTTCGGCGCGGTCGCCAGGTGGGTGACGGCCTGGCCGAGGACGATCCTCCCCTCCGGCATGCCGATCAGCTGCACGGCCTGCGCGGCGGCCACCGCGGTCTGCAGCGCGGTGGGGTCGGCCATGCCCACGTCCTCGGAGGCGGAGATGATCAGGCGCCGGGCGATGAACCGCGGGTCCTCCCCCGCCTCCAGCATCCGGGCGAGGTAGTGCATGGCGGCGTCCACGTCCGAGCCGCGGATGGACTTGATGAACGCAGAGATGACGTCGTAGTGCTGGTCTCCGTCCTTGTCGTAGCGCTGGACGGCGCGGTCCATGGCCTGTGCGGCGTCGGCCTCGGTGACGGTGATGCCCTCCTCGTCCTCGTCGAGGCCTTCCTGCTCCACGCGGTCCAGGGCGACGCCGGCGGCGGCCTCCAGGACGGTCAGGGAACGGCGGGCGTCCCCGCCCGCCATCCGAACCAGGTAGTCGCGGGCGGCGTCCGAGAGGACCACCACGCCGTTGAGGCCGCGCTCGTCCTCCACAGCACGGGCGAGCAGCCCCTCGATGTGCGCGTCCTGCAGCGGACGCAGGGTGAGCAGCAGGGAGCGGGACAGCAGCGGGGCGATCACCGAGAAGCTCGGGTTCTCCGTGGTGGCCGCCACGAGCACCACCCAGCGGTTCTCCACCCCCGGCAGCAGCGCGTCCTGCTGAGCCTTGGTGAAGCGGTGGATCTCGTCCAGGAACAGCACGGTGGTGCGCCCGTAGAGGTCACGCTCCTCGCGGGCGCGGTCCATCACCTGGCGGACGTCCTTCACACCGGCGGAGATGGCGGACAGCTCCACGAACCTCCGGCCCTCGCCGCGGGCGATCACGTGCGCGATGGTCGTCTTGCCGATGCCTGGCGGCCCGTACAGGACGATCGAGCTGGGCCCCGCAGCACCCGTGTAGCCCTCACCCGAGGAAGCGGCGAGCTTGCGCAGCGGGGCACCAGGGCGCAGCAGGTGGTCCTGGCCGAGGATCTCGTCCACCGACCTCGGACGCATGCGCACCGCCAGCGGCGCGGCCGAGGAGCGCACGGACGCCTCGGCTTGGCGGGACACGCCCGGGGCCCGGCGGTCGCCGGAGGGCGAGCCGCCGTCGTCGGGGTCCTGGGCGGAGGTGAAGAGGTCGTTCATGGCCCCACCAGCCTAGGGCTTCGGCCGGACACGGTGGACGGGCGGGGCGCGGTGCGCACCGGCAGTCCGTGCAGGCGCCCGCATCCGCCGCCGCACTGCACCCGCGCAGGGGCGGGGACGATCCTGCGCGACGGGGCCTGCTTCCCAGCGGCGGCGGTGCCCGTTCCAGCCGACCGTCGTCCTGACGGCCGCCGTCCCGACGACGGCCGTTCCGCTCCCCGTGCCGGCCGCGTCACACAGCGCTCACCCTGGGTTCACCCGGGGCATGTCAGGTGGACGGGCCCCCGCCGATGCCCGGGCGCTGCGCTGCGCCCGACGGCCGAACCGACGAAGGAAGTCTCCCCGCCCATGCGCCCCCTGCACCGCACCGTCGCCGCCGCGGCCGCGACCGCCCTGACCGCCACGGCCCTGTCCGCCGCGGTCCTCGCCCCCGCCACCACCGCCGCCCCGGCCCCGCACTCGGCCGCCGCGCAGAAGGGCCACCACGCGGGCAACCACGGCAAGGGCCACGGCCAGAAGGCCAACCCCTCCGGCAAGACCGTGGAGCTGTCCCCGGCCGGCACCCACGAGACCGGCGTGTTCGACGCCTCGGCCTCCGAGATCCCGGCCTTCGACGCCTCGACCGACCGCCTCTTCGTGGTCAACGCGGAGAACGGCGCCGTGGACGTGCTTGACGTGGACGACGCCGCCGCCCCGACCTACTCCTCCACCCTCGAGATGGCCGGCGTGGCCGCCGCGGACGGCTCGGTGATCCCGGCCGGCTCCACCGTGAACTCGGTGGCCGTGCACGGCGGCATCATGGCCGTCTCGGTCGAGGCCCCGGAGAAGACCGACCTCGGCTGGGTCGCCTTCTTCCAGACCTCCACCCTGGCCCCGCTCGGCGCCGTCCGCGTGGGCGCCCTCCCGGACTCCGTGGCCTTCTCCGGCGGCTACGCCGTGGTGGCCAACGAGGGCGAGCCGGCCGACGACTTCTCCGTGGACCCGGAGGGCTCGATCTCCGTGATCAGCGTCCCGAGGAACGCGCAGCAGTTCTCCCGCCTGTCCCAGGACTCGGTGCGCACCGTGGACTTCCGCGCCTTCGACGAGGGCACCGCGCTGCCGGAGGGCGTCCGCGTGTTCGGCCCGGACGTGCAGACCCCGGCCGGTCAGCCGGACGCCGGGTACATCGCCCGCAACCTCGAGCCGGAGTACGTGACCATCGACCCGACCGGCCGCACCGCCTACGTCTCCGTGCAGGAGGCCAACGCCGTGGCGGCCGTGGACCTGAAGTCGGCCTCCCTGAAGGACTTCTGGGCCCTGCAGCTCACCGACTGGTCCACCGAGGGGAAGTTCGACGCCTCCAACCGGGACTCCGGCATCGAGCTGCGTCACTGGCCGGTGCTCGGGGTCCCCATGCCGGACGGCATCGACGTCTACCGCCACCGCGGCCAGGACCTGATCCTCACCGCCAACGAGGGAGACTCCCGCGAGTGGGGCGACTACGTGGACACCGAGCGCGTGAAGGACCTGACCCTCTGCGAGGCCGAGTACCCGAATGCTGCCGAACTGCAGAAGAACGAGAACCTCGGCCGCCTCAACGTGCTCACCGACCTCGGCTGGGACGCCGAGCGCGAGTGCATCGCCCAGCTGCACACCCTGGGCGGCCGCGGCTTCTCCGTCTACACCGCGGACGGGGAGCGCCTCTTCGACTCCGCCGGCCTGGTGGAGCAGACCATCGCGGACCTGATCGCCGCCGGTGAGCTGCCGGCCGAGGCGTTCAACGCCAACAACGACGAGACCCCGTCCTTCGACAGCCGCTCCGACGACAAGGGTCCGGAGCCGGAGTCCGTGGTGGTCGGCAAGGTCCAGGGCCGCACCTACGCCTTCCTGGGACTGGAGCGCATCGGCGGCGTGATGGTCTTCGACATCACCGACCCGACCGCCGCGACCTTCGTGGACTACGTCAACGAGCGCAACTGGGACGCAGAGGAGGGCGACGAGGCGAACTACGGCGACATGGGCGCCGAGGGCCTCGAGTTCGTCCCCGCCTCCGAGTCCCCGTCCGGTGTGGCCCTGCTGATCGTGGCCAACGAGGTCTCCGGCTCCACCACCGTCTACGAGGTGAATCCCACCCGGAAGTGAGCCGGCCGCGGACGTCGGCTGTGTGCCACGGGTCGGAATCGACGTCCTGACGGGCCGGATTCCGACGCACCGCACACAGACGGTCGGTCATAGCACGGCCGCGCCGCACCCATCCCGACGACGGAGCGCACCTGACGCTGTCAGGTGCGCTCCGTCGTCGTGCGTCCTCTGGGGGACGTGCCGGAGACGGGGCGTGCGTCTTCTGCGGGGGCATGCCGAGGGCGGGGCGGGCGTCCTCTGCTGGGGCTCACCGGGGACGGGGCGGGCGTCCTCTGCTGGGGCTCGCCGGGTGACGGGGCGTGCGAGCATGGTGCCCATGCGAGCCGTATGCCAGAGAGCCGATTCCGCGTCCGTGACCGTCGCCGGAGAGGTGGTGGGACGGTTCGAGGGCGAGGGCCTGGTGGTCCTGCTGGGCGTGAGCGTGGAGGACACCGAGGCTGAGGCCGTGCAGGTGGCGCAGAAGGTGGCCGGGCTGCGGATGCTCGAGGACGAGCGGTCCCTGCTCACCGCCGTGGCCCCGGCGCTGGTGATCAGCCAGTTCACCCTCTACGGGGACGTGCGTAGGGGCCGCCGACCGACCTGGACCCGCTCGGCCAAGGGCGACCGGGCGCAGCCGCTCTACGAGCGGTTCATGGCCGAGCTCGAGTCCGCCGGCGTGCGCGTGGAGCGCGGCGTGTTCGGCGCCCAGATGGAGGTGACGCTGACCAACTCCGGCCCGTTCACGCTGATCGTGGACTCGGACGAGCTCAAGAGCCCGCGCCGGGGCTGAAGGAACAGCCGCGGACGTGGACAACCCCGACCGTGAACGGTCGTGGCCACCCTCAGGACGATTCCTCGTCTGAGAGCGGCCACGTCCACGCAGGGTCCCCCACGGGCCCCGCTCAGCCGTCAGGCCCGCTCAGCCGTCAGGCCCGGTCCGAGATCAGGGCTTCGCCTCGCCCTTCGCGGCCTCCTTCTGCTCGGCGGCGGCCCTCTTGTCCTCCGGCTTGGCGTCCACGCCGGCCTCCTTGCGCTGCTGCGCGGTGATCGGGGCCGGGGCCGCGGTCAGCGGGTCGTAGCCGCCGCCGGTCTTCGGGAACGCGATGACCTCGCGGATCGAGTCGGTGCCGGCCAGCAGGGCCACCACCCGGTCCCAGCCGAACGCGATGCCGCCGTGCGGCGGGGCGCCGAACTTGAAGCCCTCCAGCAGGAAGCCGAACTTCTCCTCCGCGTCCTCCTGGGACAGCCCCATGACCTCGAAGACACGCTTCTGCACGTCCTGGTCGTGGATGCGGATGGAGCCGCCGCCGATCTCGTTGCCGTTGCAGACGATGTCGTAGGCGTACGCCAGGGCGGAGCCCGGGTCGGTGTCGAAGGTGTCCATGAACTCGGGCTTCGGCGAGGTGAACGCGTGGTGCACGGCGGTCCACGCGCCGGAGCCGACGGCCACGTCGCCGGAGGCCTCCGCCTCCGCCGCAGGCTCGAACATCGGGGCGTCCACGACCCACACGAAGGACCAGTCGGCCTCGTGCACCGGAACCTCCGGGCCGGCGTCCTTGAACAGGCCGCAGCGACGGCCGATCTCCACGCGGGCGGCGCCGAGCAGCGCGCGGGACTCCTTCGGCCTGCCGGCGGCGAAGAAGATGCAGTCGCCCGGGTTCGCACCGGTGGCGGCGGCCAGACCGGCCTTCTCCTCCTCGGTGATGTTCTTGGAGACCGGGCCGGTGAGGGTGCCGTCCTCCTGGATGAGCACGTAGGCCAGGCCCTTGGCCCCGCGCTGCTTGGCCCACTCCTGCCAGGCGTCCAGGGTGCGGCGCGCCTGGGAGGCGCCGCCGGGCATCACGACGGCGCCGACGTACTCGTTCTGGAACACGCGGAAGGGGGTGTCCTTGAAGTACTCGGTCAGGTCGGTCAGCTCGAGGCCGAAGCGCAGGTCCGGCTTGTCCGAGCCGTACTTGGTCATGGCCTCGTCGTAGGTCATGCGGCGGATCGGCAGGTCGACGTCCACGCCGACCTTCGCCCACAGCGCCTGCACGATCTTCTCGCCCAGGGTGATGATGTCGTCCTGCTCCACGAAGGAGGCCTCGATGTCCAGCTGGGTGAACTCCGGCTGACGGTCCGCGCGGAAGTCCTCGTCGCGGTAGCAGCGGGCCAGCTGGTAGTACTTCTCGATGCCGCCCACCTGGAGCAGCTGCTTGAACAGCTGCGGGGACTGCGGCAGGGCGTACCAGGAGCCCGGGGCCAGGCGGGCCGGGACCAGGAAGTCGCGGGCACCCTCCGGGGTGGAGCGGGTGAGGGTCGGGGTCTCGACCTCGAGGAACCCCTCGGAGTGCAGCAGCTCGCGGGCGATGCGATTGGCCTCGGA
This sequence comes from Micrococcus sp. HMSC067E09, assembly GCF_001812555.1. Lineage (NCBI taxonomy): Bacteria > Bacillati > Actinomycetota > Actinomycetes > Micrococcales > Micrococcaceae > Micrococcus > Micrococcus sp. HMSC067E09. The sequence goes on from NZ_KV809443.1 coordinate 82,990, forward strand.
GCGCAGGGCCATGATCTTGGCCGGCTGCGGACGGCGCAGGTCCAGGTAGCGGTGGCGCAGGCGGGTCTCCTCGCCGACCTCCACGTGCTCGTCCACCTGGAACGGGAGGGCGGCGGCACGGTTGAGGACCGTCAGCTCGTCCACGATCAGCTCGATCTCGCCGGAGGGCAGGTTCGGGTTCTCGTTGCCCTCGGGGCGACGCTCGACGACGCCGGTGACCTTCAGGACCCACTCGTTGCGCAGCGGGTCGAAGTCCGCCTCATCGCGGACGACGATCTGGGCGAAGCCGGAGCGGTCGCGCAGGTCCACGAAGGCCACGCCGCCGTGGTCCCGGCGGCGGGCCACCCAGCCGGTGACGGTGACGGTCTGGCCGATGAGCGAGGCATTCAGCTCGCCGAGGGTGTGGGTGCGAAGCACGGGTTCCTCCTCGTCCGGGGTCGCCGGACGTCGTCGCGGGTTCATGGGGGTGCCACACCGCTGTGGTAGTCATGCAGGACAGGGGTGTGACCGCCCAGAGTCTACCGGCACCCCCTCCACCGACCGCACCCGAGGAAGAGGACGGCCGTGTCCGGCACCCTGCAGCGCACCCTGACCCTGCCCCAGGCGACCGTGATCGGCGTCGGTTCGATGGTGGGCGCCGGCGCGTTCACGGCGCTCGGCCTGGCCGCCGCGCTGACCGGCGGCCACGCCGGTGCCCTGTACCTGGCGCTGGGCCTGGCGGCCGTCGTGGCGACGTGCAACGCCCTGTCCACCGCCCAGCTGGCCACCGTGCATCCGGCCTCCGGCGGGACCTACGTGTACGGCCGCGAGCAGCTCGGCCCGTGGCCGGGCTTCCTGGCCGGCTGGGGGTTCGTCACCGGCAAGACCGCGTCCGTGGCCGCCATGGCGGCCACCGTGGGCCTCTATGTCTTTCCCGACGACGGCCTGCTCGCCCGGGTCGTGGGCGTCGCCGCCGTCGTGGTGCTCACCGTGGTGGCCGTGCTGGGCGCGACCCGCACCGCCCAGGTCACGGTGGCGATCCTCATCCCCGTCCTGGCAGTCCTGGCCCTGGCCGTGGTGGCAGGGCTGGCCCTCGGGGACCGGGGCGGGGACGCCGACGGCGCGGAGGCGCTCGGGGATCCGTCCGCGCTGGGGGTGCTCATGGCGGCGGGCCTGCTGTTCTTCTCCTTCGCCGGCTACGCGCGCGTCGCCACGATGGGCGAGGAGGTCATCGACCCACGCCGCACCATCCCGCGCGCCGTGCTGGGCGCCCTGGCGTTCACGGTGGTGCTCTACGTGCTGCTGGCCGCAGGCCTGCTCGGCGCCCTCGGCGGGACCGGGCTGGCGCTGTCCCAGGCCCCGGTGCGCGCCGGGCTCGAGGCCACGCTCGGCACCGGATGGGGCTGGGTGGCCCTGGTGGCGGCCGCCCTGGCGTGCGTGGGCGCCATGCTGAACCTGCTCACCGGCATCTCGCGCACCGCCCTGGCCATGGCCCGGGAGGGCGACCTGCCGCGCCCGCTGGCGACGGTCGGCGGCCCGGCGCAGACCCCTTGGGTGGGCCAGACGGTGGTGGCGGTCTTCGTCATCGTGCTGCTGCTGGCCACGGACATCCTCACCGTGGTGGGCTTCAGCTCCTTCGGCGTGCTCGTCTACTACGCCGTGACGAACCTCTCCGCCCTGACCCTGAGCGGCGACCGCCCGCTGCGGGTCCCGCGCGCCGTGAACGTCCTGGGCCTGGTGCTCTGCCTGGTGCTGGCGTTCACCCTGCCGCCGACGTCCGTGCTGGCGATGCTCGGCGTGTTCCTGATCGGCGCCGGCGGCCGCTCCTTCGCCCGCGCCAAGGGCGACTACAGCACCGGGCGCTGAGCGCTGGACGCAAAGGCCACGGAGTCCTGGGCCCGCACAGCGTCGGCTGCTCATCTGACGGCCGTGTCCGGCACCCACGCAGGCCATGGACCGGTCGTCTGCTGCAGCTGCGCGAGCGCCTCGACGAGGGCGAGCAGCATCTCCCCGGCGTCGGAGGCCGCGTCCGGCATGAGCGCGGGATGGGTGTGCCAGACGACGCTGCCGGACTCCGGGATCGTGGCGTGGGCGAGGACCCGACTGTCGTCGTCGATGCCGTTGTAGACGGCCCAGAAGGTGGAGTCCGTCTCCCCCAGACGCTCGTCGACCACGCGGTCGAGGGACAGTTCGAACCAGTACGATGCCGTCGATTCGGGCCGGACGACCTGGAACCCCCATGACCGGCCCGGGGTCAGCGGCCGGCACCGTATCCGAGCGGTCTCGGCCCCCGTGCCGGCGCGCTGCACCACGTACTCACCGGCCGGAGCGTCATCGGGATCGGGGCCGCACCAGCGCACCGAGTAGCGAGTGCCGGGCTGCCCGGGGACCGTTGCCGCTGGGAAGTGCTCTGCCGCGACCCGGGCCAGGGCGTCGTGGACGAGCGCGCCCTCGGGCGAGCGCTCGGCAGTGACGTCGAAGACCGCCTCCCGCTCGTCGATCCGGAAGGCGCCGACGACGGTCGACTCGCCGAGCAGACCCCGGCGCACCGCAGCGATCCTCACCCAGGGGTCCCCGGCAGGGGCCTGCCCGGCCGTCACCTCCCAGTGGAGGGGAAGGCCAGGCTGATGACTCACCAGCTCCGCCAGGTGGGCCTGGATCTCTTCTGCCGGGGGCAGCCCTTCCGAGGACGGCGAGCTCTCCCCGTCATCAGACGACGTCGTCATTGAGGCTGGTACCACGTCGTGTCTCCCACTGCTCCACGGACGGGGCCCGGCTGAGCCTGCGGTCACCTGCGGGACCAGGTCCTCGGCCGGAGGCATCCACGTCTGCGGGTCGGCGGACACCTGCTCGCCGGAGCGGATGTCCTTGACCTCATGGCCGGACTCCCCCGCCCCCAGGAACCAGACATACGGGATGCCGCGGCGATCCGCGTACTTGATCTGCTTGCCGAACTTCTCGGCGGTGACGGCCACCTCGGCGGCGATGCCGCGCTCGCGCAGCACGCCGGCCACGTCCTGGGCGGCCGACCAGTCCTCGTCCGCGGTCAGGGCCACGTAGACCGCGGTGGGAACGGCCCGGGAGGCGACGGCCATGTCCTGGGAGAGCATGCGCATCACCAGCCGGGTGACGCCGATGGACAGGCCGACGCCAGGGAACGTCCGGTTCCCCTTGGAGGCCAGGGCGTCGTAGCGGCCGCCGGAGCAGATGGAGCCGAGCTGCTCATGGCCCACCAGGACCGTCTCGTACACGGTGCCGGTGTAGTAGTCGAGGCCGCGGGCGATGGAGAGGTCGGCGACGGCCCGGCCCGGGGCGCGGCGGTGCATCGTGCCGATGACCTCCGCCAGCTCGGTGAGCCCCTCCTCCATCAGGTCGTCCTGCACACCGAGGGCGCGGACCTGCTCCACGAAGGAGGTGTCCTCGGTGCGGATGGCGGCCAGGGCCAGGGCCTGCTCTGCCTGCTCGGCGGAGGCCCCGACCTCCTCCTGCAGCAGGCGGGCGACCTCCTCGGGGCCGACCTTCTCGAGCTTGTCGATGCTGCGCAGCACGCCGGCGGTGTCCGTCAGGCCGATGCCGCGGTAGAAGCCCTCGGCGAGCTTGCGGTTGTTGATGCGGATGAGGAAGTCGCCGATCGGCAGGGCGCCGAGCGCCTCGGCCATCACGAGGGCGACATCCACGTCATAGCGCGGGGACAGCTGCCCGTCACCGACGATGTCGATGTCCGCCTGGGTGAACTCGCGCGCGCGGCCCTCCTGCGGCCGCTCGCCGCGCCAGACCTTCTGCATCTGGTGCCGCCGGAACGGGAAGGCGAGGTGGCCGGCGTTCTCCACCACGTAGCGGGCGAAGGGCACGGTGAGGTCGAAGTGCAGGGCCAGGCGCTTGGGGTCGTCCGGGGACGTCGCCGGGCGCCGGCCCTCGGCGACCTCCTGGTCCTCGGCCAGCCGGGAGACGGCGTAGACCTCCTTGTCCACTTCGCCCTTGCGCAGCAGCTGGCCCAGGGTCTCCACGGCGCGGGTCTCGATCCCGGCGAACCCGTGCAGCTCGAAGGTCCGACGCAGCGTGTCCAGCACATGCTGCTCGACGACGCGCTCAGCGGGGAGCCACTCGGGGAAGCCGGACAGGGAGGACTTGCGGGCCATGGGGTTCCTTCGTCTCGGATCGGGCCGTCGTGCGGACGGGACTGACCCGCCCAGTCTAGGCGGCGGCCCTGCTGCGGTGCGGCCGGTGCGGCGGCGGTCCGGGACGTGGCCCTCCCCCGGCGGGGTGCCCGGGAGCACGCGTGACCAGGGGCGCGACGACGGCCGCCGGGTTCGTCCACCGCCTCGCCCACGCATGTGGCCGGGGTTGCCGGGCGCTTCTGTGCTTTCGCGGCTAGGCTTGCCCTGTTCGTGTCCATCCCGACCCGCCCGCGCACGTCAGCGCGAACGGGCCCGTCCAGGGAGAGTTCCAGCGGTGACCACTGAGAATCAGAAGTCCGACGACCAGCAGCCGACCGCCGACGCCGCCGAGGCGCAGGTCGAGAGCGTGCCGACCACCGACGCCGCGCAGGCACCGGCCGGGCAGGCACCGGCCGGGCACCAGGCTGAGCCCGCGGCCCCGGAGGTCGAGAAGACCGAGGCGAAGCCGGCTGCTCCTTCCCCGGCCGCCATGAAGCCGGGCAGGCCGGCCACCCCAGCCGCAGCCGCCCCGGCGACAGCCAAGCCCGCCGCCCCGGCCCCGACCGTCGAGCCGACCGATCCGGCCACGGCCGCGCAGTTCGCCCGCGTGACCGAGGACGGCCACGTGGTGCTGCTGGACGGCCAGGAGGAGCACACCGTCGGCCAGGTCCCCGACGCGACCGCAGAGGAGGCCGTGGCCTACTTCGTGCGCAAGTACGACGACGTCCGCGCACAGATGGCGCTGTTCGAGCAGCGCATCGCCGCCGGCGCACCGTCCTCGGAGCTCCAGAAGGCCCTCAACCAGATGAAGGCCACCGTGCAGGAGCGCCAGATGGTGGGCGACATCAACGCGCTGCGCACCCGTCTGGCGGCTCTGGAGACCTTGCTGGGCGACTACCGCGCCGCCGAGGCCGAGGCCCGTCAGGCCGCCCAGGCCGAGCAGCTCGCCGCCCGCGAGGCGATCGTCGCCGAGGCCGAGGAGTTCGCCGCCACCCCGGCCGAGCGCATGCCGTGGAAGAAGGCCTCCAAGCGCATGGCCGAGCTCTTCGACGAGTGGAAGGCCGCCCAGAAGACCGGCCCGCGCCTGTCGAAGTCGGTCGAGGACGGCCTCTGGAAGCGCTTCCGGGGCGCCCGCACCCAGTTCGACAAGACCCGCCGGGCGCACTTCTCCCGTCTGGACGCCCGGTCCGCGGAGGCGAAGCAGGTCAAGGAGCGCCTCATCGCCCGCGCCGAGGAGCTCTCCTCCTCCACAGACTGGGGCGTGACCACCGGCAAGTACCGCGACCTGATGAGCGAGTGGAAGGCCGCACCGCGTGCCTCCCGCAAGGAGGACGACGCCCTCTGGGCCCGCTTCCGTGCCGCACAGGACGTGTTCTTCACTGCCCGCAACGAGGCCAACGCCGAGATCGACCGCGAATACGGCGCCAACCTCAAGGTCAAGGAGCAGATCCTGGCCGACGGCAGGAAGCTCCTGCCCTTCACGGACGTCAAGGCCGGCCGTGCTGCGCTCAACGAGCTGCGCGGCCGCTGGGAGGAGGCCGGTCGAGTGCCGCGCGGTGACGTGCGCCGCATGGAGGCCGGCTTCCGCGAGCTGGAGGACGCCCTCAAGCAGGCCGAGAACGAGCACTGGCGCCGCACCGACCCGGAGACCAAGGCCCGCACGAACTCCGCGCTGACCCAGCTGGAGGAGACCATCGCCGGCCTCGAGGCCGAGCTGGAGGAGGCCAAGGCCGCCGGCGATGAGAAGAAGATCGCCCAGGCCCAGGAGGCGCTCGACGCCCGCCTGCAGTGGAAGAAGGCGTTGGAGGCCTCCGCCGCCGACCTGGCCTGAGCCTGTCCCGCCGCGGACGACGCGGCCTGCGCCCGACGGGCGGTCCGGCATTCGGCCGGGCCTCCCGTCTGCGTTGTCCACACCCCGGCGGCAGCGGGCGCGCACCTGGCGCAGGATGGACGCCATGAGATCCTCCGCCGCCGACGCGCCCGTCCCCATCACCGCAGCAGTGCCCGGCCCGATCCCGGCCCCGCCCACCGACCGGACGGTGACGACCGAGGTCTGGGCGGCCGGTCCGGACTTCGCGGACGCGGAGCTGCAGACGCTGGTCTCGGCCGGGGCCCTGCACCACCTGCTGGGCCGGGTCTACGCTCCGGCGGACCGCCCGGTGGACCCCCGCATGCGCGCGGACGCGGTCTGGCTCGTGGCCGGGCCGCTGCTGACGGCAGGGTGGACGGCCATGGGGCTGACGGCGGCGTGGCTGCACGCAGGAGGCCCGCTGCCGCGCACGCTACACATCGCCGTAGCCCATTACCACCGGCCTCCGCCGGCACGGGACCACGGGCCCGGGTGGACGTTCACGCAGGCGGACGTGGCCGCCGTCGGAGGGTCTGCCGCGCCAGCCGAGGCGGACGTCGTGCTCCTCGGCCCGGTGCGCGTGACCACGGTGGGGCGCACCGTGGAGGACCTGCTGCTGGCCGACGGCTCCCAGGAGGGCCGGGCGGCGGCGCGGCTGATCGCCCGGTTCGGGGCGGAGGGACTCGTCGAACGGCTGGCGCCGCCGCGGCGCAGGCCCGGCATCGTCCGGGCCCGCCGGCGCCTGGCCGAGCTGCTGTCCTGACCGGCGCAGCCGTCAGGTGCGGCGCACGTCGAAGACGCCGTCGATCCGCTTGACCGCGTTGACCACGTGGTTGAGGTACATCGGGTCGCCCATCTCGAAGACGAACCGGCTCATGGCCACCCGGTCCCGCGTGGTGTTCACGGACGCGGACAGGATGTTCACGTGGTTCTCCGCGAGCACACGGGTCACGTCCGAGAGCAGCGAGGTGCGGTCCAGCGCCTCCACCTGGATCTCCACCAGGTACACGGCGTTGCGCGTGGGGGCCCAGGCGACGTCCACGCGGCGCTCGGGCTCCTGCTCGAGCAGGGTGTCCACGTTGTTGCAGTCGCTGCGGTGCACGGACACGCCGGAGCCGCGGGTGACGAAGCCGCAGATCTCATCCGGCGGCACCGGATTGCAGCAGCGTGCCAGCTTCGTCATCATCCCCGCGTTCCCCTGGACCAGCACGCCGGTCGCGCCGCCGTCCGAGGACGGTGGACGCTTCACGGGACGCTTGACGATCTCCTCGAGCTCGATCTCCCCCAGCGCGGTCTCGGAGGACGGCGCCGTCGGCGACTCCTCTGGTGGGGCCAGCTTCGCCTGGACCTTCTCCACCACGTTCTGTGCGGAGAGGTGGCCGTCGGCGATCTGCGCGAACAGGGCGTCCAGGTCGTTCAGGCCGTGCTCGGCCGCCACGGCGGGAAGCTCCTCGCCGCCGAGGACCTTCTGGACAGCCAGGTTCTCGCGGCGCAGCTGACGGGTCAGGGACTGCCTGCCGCGCTCGATCTGCTCATCGCGGCGCTGTGTGGCGAACCAGTGGCGGATCTTGGACTTGGCGCGCGGGGAGACGGTGAAGCCGAGCCAGTCGTGGCTGGGGCCGGCGTTCTCGGCCTTGGAGGTGAACACCTCCACGGTGTCGCCGTGCTGGAGCTGGGAGGACAGCGGGACCAGCTTGCCGTTCACGCGGGCACCGATGGTCCGGTGGCCCACGTCGGTGTGCACGGAGTAGGCGAAGTCCACGGGGGTCGCGCCGGCGGGAAGGGAGCGGATCTCTCCCTTGGGTGTGAAGACGTAGACCTCGTCCGCGTCGATCTCCGTGCGCAGTGAGTGCAGGAACTCGTCCGGGTCCCGGGTGTCCTTCTGCCAGTCCATCACCGAGCGCAGCCACTGCGGCGTGGACGAGCTCGCGGTCCCGGCGGCCGCGTTGGCCTTGTACATCCAGTGCGCGGCCACGCCGTACTCGGCCTGGCGGTGCATGTCGAAGGTGCGGATCTGGATCTCCACAGCACGTCCGCCCGGTCCCATCACGGAGGTGTGCAGGGACTGGTACATGTTGAGCTTCGGCATCGCGATGTAGTCCTTGAACCGACCCGGCAGGGGGCTCCACTGCGCGTGGAGGACGCCGAGCGCGCCGTAGCAGTCCTTCACCGAGTCCACGAGCACGCGGATCCCGGTGAGGTCGTAGATGTCGTCGAACTCCTTCCCGCGCACGATCATCTTCTGGTAGATCGAGTAGTAGTGCTTGGGGCGGCCGGTGACGGTGGCCTTGATGCGGTTGTCCCGCAGCCGGGCGCTGATCTCCTCGCGCAGGCGCTCGATGTGCTTCTCGCGCTCGGGGTTGCGCTCGCCCACCAGGCGGACGATCTCCGCGTAGACCTTCGGCTTCAGCGCGGCGAAGGACAGGTCCTCCAGCTCCCACTTGACCGTGTTCATGCCGAGCCGGTGGGCCAGCGGCGCGTAGATGTCCAGGGTCTCCTGGGCCTTCTTGGCGGAGGAGGCCGGGGACACGTAGCGCCAGGTGCGCGCGTTGTGGAGCCGGTCGGCGAGCTTGATGAGCAGGACGTTCACGTCCTGGGCCATGGCGATGACCATCTTGCGGACGGTCTCGGCCTGCGCGGCGGCTCCGTAGGTGACCTTGTCCAGCTTGGTCACGCCGTCCACCAGCACGGCGACCTCGTCGCCGAAGTCCTTGCGCAGCTGCTCGAGCGAGTAGTCCGTGTCCTCCACGGTGTCGTGCAGCAGGGCGGCGTAGATCGTGGGCCCGGACAGGCCTAGCTCGGCGAGGATCGTCGCCACGGCCACCGGGTGGGTGATGTAGGGGTCCCCGGAGCGGCGCATCTGGCCCTCGTGGCAGCGTTCGGCCACGGTGTAGGCGCGGATGACCTCCTTGAAGTCCGTCCGCGGGGAGCGCGTGCGCAGGGTGCGCATCAGCGGCTCGAGGATGGGCGAGTACTCGGTGGCGTGCCGGCCGGTGAGACGTGCCATGCGGCCACGGGGACGGGGCGACTTCTCGGGGCGGCGAGCGTCGGCGTCGGACACGGAGGGCGGGGTCATGGCTGCGTGTCTCCTCCCCGGGACGTGGGGTGTCCCGTCTCGACGCGAACGGCGGCGCGATAGCGGGGAGTCTACCTCCCCGCGCTCGCGCCGCCGTGCGGCGTGTGCGTGTGTCCGGCGGACGTGCGGCCTGCCGTGTGGTCCCAGGTCAGGCCCTGGCGGCCGGCTCGGTCCCGTCGACGCCCTCGGTCGCGCCCTCCGGGGCACGGCCCGAGGACTCGCGACGGGCCAGGACGGCGCCGTCGTGATCGGTGACGTCCCCGTCTCCGCGGCGCAGCAGGGCGTAGAGCGGTGCCTGGATGAACAGGGTCGCCATGGTGCCGACGATGATGCCGACGAAGATGGCCAGGGCGATGTCGGAGAGGGTGCCCGCACCGAGCAGACCCGCGCCGATGAACAGGATGGAGCCCACCGGCAGGATGCCCACCACGGAGGTGGTGATCGAGCGGACCAGCGTCTGGTTCACGGCGAGGTTCACGTTCTCCGCGAAGGTCCGGTCGGCGTCCTCGTGGACCGTCTGGGTGTTCTCGCGGATCTTGTCGAACACCACCACGGTGTCGTAGAGGGCGTAGGACAAGATGGTCAGGAAGCCGATGACGGCGGACGGGGTGACCTCGAAGCCGGTGGCGCCGTAGATGCCGGCGGTCAGTGCCACCACGTAGAGCATGCCGATCACCGCGGCCAGCGACATCTTCCAGGTGCGGAAGTACAGCGCCATGAACAGGGTCACCAGGACCACGAAGATCACCAGGCCGATCAGGGCCTGCTGCGAGACGGCGGCACCCCAGGTGGGGCCCACGAAGTTCGAGGTCACGTGGTCCGCGGTCACGCCGTAGGCGTCCTGGAGGTTCTGGGCGACCTGCAGGGTCTGGGCGTCGTCCATGCGCTCGGTCTGCACGCGCATGGTGCCCGGGGCGATGTTCGTGACCGTGGCGATGCCGTCGGCGGCGACGTCCCGCACGGCCTGCTCGCCCGCGGCGACGTCCGTGTTCTGAACGGAGGAGACCACGAACTCGGAGCCGCCGCGGAACTCGATGCCGAGGTTGAAGCCTCCGCGCATCAGGGTCAGGCCGCCGGCGACCAGGAGCAGGATCGCCGCGGCGGCGAACCAGGTCTTCCAGCGCTGGACGAACGGGTAGGACTTGTGTCCGGTGTAGAGGGCGTTGCCCCACTGAGCGAAGCGGTTCACTGGCCGTCCTCCTGGGTGCGCTGGGACGTGGTGGTGGTGCCGGCGGCCGGCGAGGCGGCCTCGCGCTCGGCGCGACGGCGTTCGGCGATGGTCTGGCGGCGGGCCGCCTCCCCGCGCGAGCGGCGGCGACGCCGCTCGGCACCGCCGGAGGCCCCCTGTGCCGTCTGATCGCTCGGCGGGGTCTTGAACTCACGCACGCGCCCGGCACCCTTGTACAGCGGCTCACGGCCGAGCAGGGACGGGTCGAGGCCGGACATGCGGTGGCCTCCGCCGATGAAGCGGGTCTGGGACAGCAGCACCATCATGGGGTGTGTGAACCAGAAGACCACGATGAGGTCGGCGATCGCGGTGAGGCCGAGGGTGAAGGCGAACCCGCGGACGTTGCCGACCGCCACGAAGTACAGCACCGCAGCGGCGAGCAGGTTCACGGCCTTCGAGGCCCAGATGGTGCGGGAGGCGCGCTTCCAGCCCTCGCGGACAGCGGCGTCGATCGCGCTGCCGGCGCGCAGCTCGTCCTTGATGCGCTCGAAGTACACGATGAACGAGTCGGCGGTGAGGCCGATCGCCACGATCAGGCCTGCGATGCCGGCCAGGGACAGGCGGTAGTTGTCCGACCAGCCCAGCAGCGAGATCGCGAGCCACGTGATGACGCCGGCCACGATGATCGAGGCGAAGGTCAGCAGACCGAGGACGCGGTACTGGAAGAACTGGTAGGCGGCCACCAGCAGCAGGCCGATGAGTCCCGCGACGAGGCCCCAGAACAGCTGGTCCTGGCCGAGGGTCGCGGAGATCTGCTGCTCGGACTCGATGGTGAAGCTGATCGGCAGGGCACCGTAGGACAGCTGCTCGGCGAGTTCGGCAGTGGTGACCTCGTTGAAGCCCGGGCCGGAGATCTGGGCCTGGCCGTTGGGGATGACGGCCTGGGACTGCGGGGCGGAGAGGACGGTGCCGTCCAGGATGATGGCGAACTGCTTGCGCGGGTCGCCCTCCGGGTACGGGGTGAGCTTCTGGGTGACCTCGCGGAACTTCTCGGTGCCCTCGCTGTTGAAGGAGAGGTTGACGACCCACTGGTTGGTGGAGACGCCCGTGGAGGTGTTCGCCATGCCGTTGGTGGCGTCGGCGATGTCGGTGCCCGGGATCACCTGGGGGCCGACGATGTACTTGGCGCTCTGCCCGGTGCCCTCGGCGATCTGCTCCTCGGTGGCGGTCTGGCACACCACGGCCGCCTTGTCCGTAGGCAGCGGCTCGGCACCCGGGTCGCGCGGGACGGTGCAGTCGGTCTTCTGGAACTCGTCCAGCAGGTCCGGGGTCAGCCAGTTCGGGTCGTAGGCGTCCTTCGGCTCGCCCTCCGGCTTCGGGAAGTCGTCCTTCGGGGTGCGCTGGTCCTCGGCGACCGGCTCGGCGGGACCGGACTGCAGCACCGCGCGGAACTCCATGTCCGCGGAGGCCTGGATGAGGCGGCGGGTCTGCTCGTCCGGGGTGCCCGGCATCGCCACCACGACGTTCTCGGCGCCCTGGGTGGCGACCTCGGCCTCGGCGACGCCGGAGCCGTCCACGCGGGCGCGGATGATCTCCACGGCCTGGTCGAGCTGCTCAGGGGTGACGCGCTGGCCGCCTGCGGTCTCGGGTGCGAGCACCATCTGGGTGCCGCCCTCGAGGTCGAGGGCCAGGCGCGGGGCCCAGGTGGCCTGATGGGTGGCCACACCGATGCCGAGCACGACGGCCATGAGGGCGATGAGCGCGCCGAGCCACGTCAGGGTGCGACGTGCCGCGCTCGCGGGGGTCTTCGATGCCATGGGCGTTCAGGCTCTCCACAGATCGAGCGACCCGGCCGGGGCGGCCGGGTCGCGGACGGACAGGTCAGGGACGCTCGTCGTGGCGGGGCTGGTCCTCGCCGTTGAGCTGGATGCGGTGGCGGTCCACGTCCTCGTCGGCGGGGGCCTGCGGCTCGCCGTACTCGGCGCCCTGCTCGGCCCGGTCCTGGTCGTCCGGGGCGACGGCGCCCGAGGTGCCCGAGGAGGCGACCGAGTCCGGCTCCACGATCTGGGCGACGGCCTGCAGGTGGACGTCCATGTGGGTGCCCGGGGCGACCTCGATGGTCACGCGCTGGGAATCCTGGTTCACGGCGACGACGTGGCCGAAGATGCCGGAGCCGGTCATGACCTCGACGCCCGGGGTCAGCTCCGTGCGCATCTTGGTCTGCGCCTGCTGGGCCTTGCGGGCCTTGCGGAAGGAGAAGAAGAGCAGCAGCGCCATGACGCCGAACATGAGCAGGAGGAACATGCTTCCGCCGCCGCCCTCGGCCTGCTGGCCGAGCACGATGGGCATGTCTGCGATGGACAGGGCGAGGGTGGTCACGAGAGACACTCTCCGTCGTCGTCGGGGATGAGGACGTGCGCAGGCACACCCGTCCGGGGTGTGGGGGTGCGCACAGTGCAGACCAGTCTAGGGCGTCTGATGCCCGACGACGGCCAGGCACCTGTCCGTGGCGCCTGGCCTGGGCATGTGGCCCGCTCCGCTCAGCCCCGCTCCGGGGCCGGGAGCCCGAGGTGCTCCCAGGCTCCGGGGAGCGCGACACGGCCCCGCGGCGTGCGGCCGACCAGGCCCTCGCGGATGAGGAACGGCTCCGCGACCGTCTCGACGGTCTCTGTCTCCTCGCCGACGGCCATCGCGAGGGTGGACAGGCCGACCGGTCCCCCGTCGAAGACGGTGCAGAGGGCGTTCAGGACGGCACGGTCGAGGCGGTCCAGGCCGCGCTCGTCCACGTCGTACATGTGCAGGGCCCGGCCGGCGGCCTCGGCGTCCACGGTCGTCAGGCCCTTCACGAGCGCCCAGTCGCGCACGCGGCGCAGCAGCCGGTTGGCGATGCGCGGCGTGCCCCGGGAGCGGGAGGCGATCTGGGCGAAGCCGGCGGAGGTGACGTCCATGTCCAGCAGCAGGGCGGAGCGGCGCAGGACGAGCTCGAGCTCCTCGGTCGAATAGAACTCGAGATGCCCGGTGAACCCGAAGCGGTCGCGGAGCGGCCCGGGCAGCAGGCCGGCGCGCGTGGTGGCCCCGACCAGGGTGAACGGCGGCAGCTCCAGCGGAATGGAGGTCGCGCCGGCGCCCTTGCCGACGACGATGTCCACCCGGAAGTCCTCCATGGCCATGTAGAGCATCTCCTCGGCCGGACGGGACATGCGGTGGACTTCGTCCAGGAACAGCACCTCCCCCTCGGTCAGGGACGAGAGGATCGCCGCGAGGTCGCCGGCGTTCTGGATGGCCGGCCCGGAGGAGATGCGCAGCGGGGCGTTCATCTCCGCGGCCACGATCATCGCCAGTGTGGTCTTGCCGAGCCCGGGCGGTCCGGACAGGAGCACGTGGTCCGCGGCGCGGTCACGCAGGCGGGCAGAGCCCAGCATCAGGTCCAGCTGCTCGCGGACGCGCTGCTGGCCGACGAACTCGTCCAGGTGCTTCGGACGCAGCGCGGCCTCGAGGCGGCGCTCGTCCTCCCCCGCGTCCCCGGCGACGACGCGGTCCGCGCCCCGGTCCCCGGCGTCGGTTCCGCCGCCGTTCATCGGCCGCTCCGGACGGTGGCGGCGGCACCGACGTCGCGCAGGGTGGCGCGGAGCAGGGCGGCCACGTCCCGGCCCTCGTCGAGCTCGGGGTGGGCCGCGAGGGTGGCCTCGACGCGCTTGAGGGCCTCCTTCTCGGACCAGCCCAGGCCGACCATCGCCTCGACGACGTCCGCGTGCCAGTCCTCCGCCGGCGCCGCGGGCACCTGGTCCTGCGCGGCCTCGGCGGGTGTCTCGGCGCCGGTCGGGGCCAGCTTGCCGGCCAGCTCCACGAGGATCTTCTTCGCCAGCTTCGGGCCGATGCCGGGCACCCGGGTCAGGGCCTTCTCGTCCTCCTGGGCGACGGCCACGCGCACCGCCTCAGGAGGGTGCACCGCCAGCACGGCCAGGGCCAGGCGTGGGCCGACGCCGTTGGCGCCGAGGAGGATCTCGAAGACCTCCTGCTCGGCACGGGTGGCGAACCCGAAGAGCGTGAGCGAGTCCTCCTTCACCACCAGGTGGGTGTGCACACACGCCTCGCGTCCCTCGTGCAGGGCGGACAGGGTCTGCGGCGTGGCGAACACGAGGCGGCCGACGCCGCCGGAGACGATGACGGCGCGGTCCAGTCCGACGTACTCGACGGTCCCGGTCAGGGAGGCGATCACGGCACAGGTCCTTTCTCCGGACGGACACATTCGGACCGCCGGCGTTCGAACATACTATCGAACGGCTCGGTGCCCGGACGCACCCGACCGCAGGCCGTGGCGAGGGACCGCGCCGGGTGCGCGGCCGTCGTCGGGAAGGGGCGGCGTCAGCGGCGGCGGGCGGCGCCCGTGGCCGCCCCGGAGCGCTCGGCGGCCAGCCACTGCTCCTGCGCCCTGGTCAGCGACGTCCCCGCGCCGACGGGCCGGCGCCCGGCGGAGTCGGCGGCCTCCGCGAACCGGGACCGTCCGCCGCGGGAGGTCATGGAGCCGGTGGCCAGGCCGGTCTGCCCTGAGGCCCGGCCGAGGGCGGTGCCGCGCCAGGCATGGGCGAGGGCCAGGGCGATCGCGTCGGCGGCGTCGGCCGGACGCGGCGGGGCGTCGAGGCCGAGGATGCGGGTGACCATCGCGGTGACCTGCTCCTTGCCCGCGTTGCCGTGGCCGGTGACGGCGGCCTTCACCTCGGACGGGGTGTGCAGGCCGACCTCCAGCCCGCAGCGGGCGGCGGCGGTGATGGCCACGCCGGCGGCCTGGGCGGTGCCCAGCACGGTGGGCGTGTTGTTGTTGGCGAACATGCGCTCCACGGCGGCCCGCTGCGGGGCGTACCGCTCGAGCACCTCGGTGACCTCCCGGTCCAGGTGCAGCAGTCGCTCGTGGAGCGGCGCGTCGGACGGCGTGCCGGACACCCGGACGTGGACGAGCCGTCCGCGGCGCCGCGCGTCGACCTCCACGACGGCGATGCCGCAGCGGGTCAGTCCCGGGTCGACGCCCAGGACGCGCAGGGTGCCGTGGCCGACTCGTTCCGCCAGTCGGATCAGTCCTCGTCGAGCTCGGCGAGGACGGACTCCGGGATGTCCACGTTGGAGTAGACGTTCTGCACGTCGTCCAGCTCCTCGAGCGCATCCACGAGCTTCAGGAAGGTCGCGGCGGACTTGGCGTCCTCCAGCTCCACCTTCATCGACGGCAGGAACTCGGCCTCGTCGGACTCGTACTCGATGCCGGCGGCGTCCAGGGCCTCGGCCACGGCGCGCAGGTCGGAGGCCTCGGAGACGATCTCGAACACGTCGCCGTCCTGCTGGACCTCCTCGGCGTCCGCACCGCCCTCGAGGATCGCCTCGAGGAGGCCGTCCTCGGTGTTGCCCTCGGCCGGCAGGCGGACGACGCCCTTGCGGGCGAACAGGAAGGCCACGGATCCGGAGTCGGCCAGCGTGCCGCCGTTGCGGGTCACGGCCACGCGCACGTCGGAGGCGGCGCGGTTCTTGTTGTCCGTGAGGCACTCCACCATCAGGGCCGAGCCGGACGGGCCGCGCACCTCATACATGATCTCGGTGTAGTCCACGACCTCGCCGGTCAGGCCGGCGCCGCGCTTGATGGCGCGGTCGATGTTGTCGTTGGGGACGGAGTTCTTCTTCGCCTTGGAGACGGCCAGGTCCAGGGCCGGGTTGCCGGCCAGGTCGGGACCTCCGGCGCGGGCGGCGACCTCGATGCCCTTGATGTACTTGGCGAAGGCCTTGGCACGCTTGGCGTCGAGCGCGGCCTTCTTGTGCTTGGTCGTGGCCCACTTGGAATGACCGGCCATGATGCTCCTTCGCGGTTCGGCGACGTCGGGATGTCTCGGCGCACCATCTTAGCGGCGCGGCCCGGTCCGACCGCGGGCGCGCGTCACAGGAGCGCGTCGGTGCTCGGCGACCGGCGGCAGGCCGACCGGCGCGGGCGGCCGGAGGGGACGGGCCGGCCGGGCACCTAGACTGCGCCCATGGACTCACCGCAGATGACGCAGGGCATCTCCCTGCCCGCCGACCACCCTCTCTCCTCCCCTTCTCCGCTCCCCTACGGGCTCCCCGACTTCGCCGCCGTCTCCGACGCACAGCTGGCCGAGGCCGTCCGCGCCGGCATGGCTGCGCAGCGGGGCGAGGTCGAGGCGATCCTGGCCTCGGACGAGGCCCCGACCTTCGAGAACACCGTGCGCGCGTTCGAGCTGACCGGCGACCTGCTGCGCCGCTCCGCCGCCATGTTCTTCACCCTCGTCAGCGCCGACGGCACCGACACCCGCCAGGCCCTGTCCGAGGAGCTCATGCCGGAGCTGGCCGCCCACGAGGACGCCCTGCTGCTGGACCCGCGCCTGGCCGAGCGCGTGGCCGCCGTGGACGCGTCCGGCCTCACCGGCGAGGACGCGCGCCTGCACGAACTCTTCTCCCAGCGCCTCGAGCTGGCCGGGGCGCACCTGTCCGCCGCCGACCGCGCCGAGCTGCAGCAGATCAACACCGCGCTGGCCACCGCGGGCGCCCGCTACACCCGCCGCCTCGTGGCGGACACCGCCAAGCGCGCCGTGCTGGTGGAGGATCCGGCCCGCCTGGCCGGTCTCGGTGCCGACGACGTGCAGGCCGCCGCCCGCGCCGCCGAGGAGGCCGGCCACCCCGGCAAGCACCTGCTCACGCTGTCCCTGTTCGTCTCCCAGCCGCAGCTGGCGCAGCTCGAGGACGCCGACCTGCGCCGCGACCTGTTCGAGGCCTCGATCGGCCGCGGCACCGAGGGCGAGGACGAGGTTCTGTCCGTGGCCATGGAGATCGTCCGGCTGCGTCTGCGCAAGGCTCGTCTGCTCGGCTCCGAGTGCTGGGCCGAGCACGCGCTCAAGGACCGCGCCGCCCCGTCCGTGGCCGCGGTGCAGGAGCTGCTGGCGTCGATGGCCGGCCCGGCCATGGCCAACGCGAAGGCCGACGCCGCACAAGTCTCCCCCGACGGCGGCGCCGTGGCCCCCTGGGACTGGCCGCACCTGTCCGCCGCCTACGCCAGGGAGCAGTTCGCGGTGGACGCGGCCGCCCTGCGCCCGCATTTCGAACTGGACCGCGTGCTCACCGACGGCGTGTTCGCCGCCGCCGGCGCCCTCTACGGCCTGACCTTCGCCGAGCGCCCGGAGTTGGCGGAGCACATGTACCGCCCGGGCATCCGCGTCTGGGAGGTCTGCCGGGACGACGAGCCGATCGGACTGTTCGTGGGCGACTTCTTCGCCCGCGCCACCAAGTCCGGCGGCGCCTGGATGCACACCGTCCGCGACCGCGCCGACGCCCTCGGCGAGCGCCCGGTGGTCTTCAACACCATGAACGTGCCGGCCCCGGCGGAGGGCCGGCCTGCCCTGCTCACGCTGGACGAGGCGACCACGCTGTTCCACGAGTTCGGCCACGCGCTGCACGGCCTGCTGGCTCAGGGTCAGTACGCCTCGCTGACCGGCACGTCCGTGCCGCGGGACACCGAGGAGTTCCCGTCCCAGGTGAACGAGGTGTGGCTGCGCGAGCCGTCCCTGCTGGACGTCTACGCCCGTCATGTGGAGACCGGGGAGCCGCTGCCGGCCGGCACGCTGGAGCGTCTTCAGGCCGCGGATCTGTGGGGCGAGGGCTACCGCACGGTGGAGTACCTCGGCGCGACGATCGTGGACATGGCCTGGCACACCCTCACCGAGGACACCGTGGACGCGGCGACCGCGGACCCGCTGGCGTTCCAGGAGCAGGTGCTGGCCGAGGCGGGCATCGACTCTTCGCTGGTGCCTCCGCGCTACGGCACCGGCTGCTTCAAGCACATCTTCGGCAACGACTATGCGGCCGGGTACTACTCGTACATCTGGGCCGAGGTGCTGGACGCCGACGCCGTGGAGTGGTTCTGCGCCAACGGCGGCATGACCCGGGAGAACGGCGAGCGGTTCCGCTCCGAGCTGCTGTCCCGTGGCAACACCCGGGACCTGATGGAGTCGTACCGGGCCTTCCGCGGCCGGGACGCCGAGCTGGAGCCGCTGCTGCGCCGCCGCGGCCTGCTGGTCTCGTAGCCCTGATGCCGGCCGGGGCGCTCACACGGTGACGGGGCGTTCCCCGGCGGCCCTCTGCGTTCCCCGGCGGCCCGGGGCTTCCCGGCGGCCCAGGGCTTCCCGGCGGCGTCTGCTCAGCGGGCGGCGCCGGGACGGGTGGCGTTGAGGACGGCGCGCAGCCAGCCGCGCGCGGTGTGGTCCCACTTGCGCCGGTCCACGTTCCACTCCTTGGTGTGACGGGCCCGGGTGAAGCGGACGAAGCGGACCAGGTCCGGGTTGCGCTCGGCCAGTTCCATGGAGGGGCCGACGGGCACGTAGTCGTCGTCCTCGGAGTGCATGATCAGGGTCGGCACGCGCAGCTGCTCGGCGCGGGCCACCCAGTTGAGGGACTTCAGGTCCACGGGGGCGGCCAGGCCGGTGACGAGGCGCCCGGCCCGGTTGGACAGCAGCCAGCGCCCGACGAGTCCGACGGCCTCCGGGATGCGCTTGAGCCCGGCCTGGTACTTGAGCACGTCGATCCAGTCGACCACGGGGCCGGTGAGCACGATGGCGCGCACCCGGTGGGCGAGCTCGGAGCGGTCCACGCACTGCAGGGCCACGGCCCCTCCCATGGACCAGCCGAACAGCACGACGTCCTCGGCGCCCTGGTCCAGGGCGTACCGGATGGCCGACTGGACGTCGTGCCACTCCGTGGTGCCGAGACCGTAGCGGCCGTCCTCGGCGTCCGGGGCGTCCCCGTCGTTGCGGTAGGACACCAGCAGGGAGGTCATGCCGAGCTTCTGGGCGCTGCGCACCGCGCGGATGCCCTCGTTGCGGCGGGCCCCGCGGCCGTGGACCATGATCGCCCACATCCCGTCCCCGGCCCGTGGCGTGCCGTCCTCGGCGGCCGGCGGGTCCACACGCCAGGCGGGGGCCGTGCCGTTCTCCACCGGGACCTCCACGTCCACGGCGTCGAACCCGGCGTCCTGCGGGGTCGGGTAGACGAAGCCGGTGAAGCGGCCGCGGGCGGCCGCGTGCAGGTCGCCGGAGTACACGTGCTCCACCTCGCGCTCCACGGTGCCGTCGCGGGGGTCGAAGGAGACGATCCGGCCGATGCGCGCGCAGGAGGCGCCGCCGTCGAAGGTGAGCGAATAGGTGCCCGGGGCCGTGGTCTCCGAGTCCGCCGACAGGATGACCCGGGTGCCGTCGTCGCCGTCGATCACGGCGAGGACCTCCACGTCCTCGGCGTGGTTGCGCACGGGGGTGACCACGATCCTGGCGAAGACGGAGGCGAGCGTCGAGGAGGCGCCGAACACCACGAACGCGGCGGACAGCCCGAGGGAGGCCACCAGCGGGGACCAACGGGCCGCGTCCACGGACTTGTCCACGGAGGTGCGGGCGGCCGTCTTGGACAGGTCCAGGGAGGTGCGGGCCGCGTCGAGGCCGCGGCTCACCGACCGACGCACCCGGTCCAGCACGTCCTCGCGCAGCGGGGCGGCGGACGTGGCGGGGCGCGGCAGGTCTCCGAACATGCCCGCCATTGTCCCTCATGCTCCTGGGCCGCGTCTGCACGGTGACACGGCGCGACCCGTCCCTGGCGTGTCCGGGGCAGTGCGGAGTACAGTCGCGCCCATGAGCGAGTCCACCCCCACCACCGGATCTACTCCGGAGGATCCCCGCACCCTGACCGACGAGGACTGGGCCGCGCGCCTGTCCCCCGAGGAGTTCCACGTGCTGCGCCGCGCCGGCACCGAGCGCGCCTTCACCGGCGAGTATTGGGACACGAACACGGTGGGCGTCTACGCCTGCCGCGCCTGCGGCGCCGAGCTGTTCCGCTCGGAGCAGAAGTTCTCCGCCCACTGCGGCTGGCCGTCCTTCTTCGCCCCGCTCGCCGAGGACCGCGTGGAGTATCGGGAGGACACCACGCTCGGCATGCGCCGCGTGGAGGTCCGCTGCGCCGCCTGCGCCTCCCACCTGGGCCACGTGTTCGAGGGCGAGGGCTATGACACGCCCACGGACCTGCGCTACTGCATCAACTCGATCTCCCTGACCCTGCAGCCGGAAGGACCCGCCTGACGATGACCGGCCCGCGCGCCTTCGCCTCGGACAACTACGCCCCCGTCCACCCGGACGTCTGGGCCGCCCTCGCCGCCGCCGACTCCGGCCACGCCCGCTCCTACGGGGACGATCCCGTCACCGCAGCCCTCGGCGAGGCCGTCCGCGCCGAGTTCGGCGAGCAGGCGTTCGCCGTCCCCGTGTTCAACGGCACCGGAGCCAACGTGGTGGCCCTGCAGGCGATGCTTCCGCCGTGGGGCGCCGTCCTGGCCGCCGAGTGTGCTCACATCCGCCACGACGAGGGCGGCGCCCCCGAGCGCATCGGGCGCACCTCCCTGCTGTCCGTGGCCACCCCGGACGGCCGGCTCACCCCGGAGCTGATCGCTCCGCACGTGCACCGGGACGGATTCGTCCACGCCGTGCAGCCGGCCGTGGTGGAGATCGCCCAGGCCACCGAGGTCGGCACCGTCTACTCCGTGGAGCAGGTGAAGGCGCTCACGGATGCCGTGCACGAGGCCGGCCTGACCGTCTACATGGACGGCGCCCGCCTCTCCAACGCCGCCGCCGCGCTCGGCGTGCCGCTGCGCGCCTTCACCACGGACGCCGGCGTGGATGTGGTGTCCTACGGCGGCACCAAGGCCGGAGGCCTCGGCGCGGAGGCGATCGTGGTGCTGAACCCGGACGCGATACTCGCCGCCGGGCACATCACCGCCGCGGACCTGCCCGGCGGGGACGCGTCCTCGGCCGCGCAGCGTGCCGAGAAGGCGCTGGGCTACCTGCGCAAGGCGTCCATGCAGCTCGGTTCCAAGCACCGCTACCTCTCCGCCCAGCTGCTCGCCCTGCTCACGGACGACCTCGGCATCCGGCTGGCCGGCCACGCCAACGCCATGGCCGCCCGCCTGGCCGCCCGGGTGGAACAGATCGACGGCGTGGTCCTCACCCAGCGTCCGGAGGCCAACACGCTCTTCGCGGTGCTGGACCCGGCCGCCGCGGACCAGGTGCGCGCCCGCTTCCCGTTCTACGACTGGGACCCGCAGCGCCACGAGGTCCGCTGGATGACCTCCTGGGACACCACGGAGCAGGACGTGGACGACTTCGCCGACGCCGTGGCCGAGGCCGTCGCCGCGCACGGCTGAGCCGTCGCCCCCGCGGCGTGCGAGGGTCCCATACGGCCCGCCACCGGCGCGCCCTCGTGCCCTGAGCGGAGCCTGTCCGGCCCGACACCGGCGCGCCCTCGCCGTGTCCGGGCCGGCCGGTCCTACGCTGTTCCGTATGACCCTCGTCGGACTGCAGAACGGAGCACGTCCCGGGGCGTCCCCTGCCCTGCCCGGTGCCTTCCGGACCGCCCTGCGCGAGCTGCGGGACGCCTCCCCGCGCCGCGAGGTCCGGCTGCGCGAGATCGCCGCACCCCAGGGCCTGGCCCCGCACGCGGTGGCCCTGGCCGCGGACGTGCGCCCCCTGTCCGACGCGGAGGACATCCCCCCCGCCGTGGCCACCGGCCGCTTCGTCCTCCTCCATGACCCGGAGGGCTCGGAGCTCTGGCAGGGCACCTTCCGCGTGGTCACCTACATCAAGGCCGGCCTGGAGCTGGACGTCGCCGAAGACCCGATGCTCGGCGCCGTCGCCTGGACCTGGCTCGTGGACTCCCTCGAGCTGCGCCACGCGGACTACACCGCCGCCGGCGGCACCGCCACCCGCATCCTGGCCGAGTCGTTCGGCACCCTCGCCGAGCGCCCGGACGCCACCGAGATCGAGATGCGCGCCTCCTGGACGCCGGGCGGCCGCGCCATGGGCGCCCACCTGGAGGCCTGGGCCGAGATGGTCTGTGCGTTCGCGGGCCTGCCCCCGCAGCCCGACGGCGTCACCGCCCTGCCCGTCCCCAGGAAGGACGCATGACCCGCACCCCCTCCAGCCGTTCGCCGCAGAAGCACGACGGCGGCTCCCCCGCCGCGACGCAGACCGCCGCCTCCGAGGCGCCCCGCCTCATCACCGAGCCGGCCGACGGGGTCCCCCTGCTGACCGACACCCCCGGCGGTCTGGCCGCCTGCGCGGAGGCCCTGTCCGGCGGCACCGGACCCGTGGCCGTCGACGCCGAGCGCGCCTCCGGCATCCGCTACGGCCAGCGCGCCTTCCTCGTGCAGCTCAAGCGCACCGGCTCCGGCATCTGGCTGATCGACCCGGAGGCGTTCGACGACCTGTCCCCGCTCGTGGCGGCGCTGAAGGGCGTCGAGTGGATCCTGCACGCCTCCACGCAGGACCTGCCCTGCCTGTCCGAGCTGGGCCTCTGGCCGGACCGGCTCTTCGACACCGAGCTCGCCGCCCGTCTGGCCGGACTGCCCCGTGTGGGCCTTGCCGCGGTCCTCGAGCAGATGCTCGGCGTGACCCTGGCCAAGGAGCACTCGGCCGCGGACTGGTCCACCCGACCGCTGCCCGAGTCCTGGCTCACCTACGCCGCCCTCGACGTGGAGCTGCTGGTGGAGCTGCGCGAGGCCCTGCTCGCGCTGCTCGAGTCCCAGGGCAAGCGCGAGTGGGCCGAGCAGGAGTTCGAGCACATCCGCACCACCCCCGTTCCCGGACCGCGTGAGGACCCGTGGCGCCGCACCTCCGGAGCGCACGCGCTCAAGAGCCGCACCCAGCTTGCCGTGCTGCGCGAGCTCTGGCAGGCCCGCGACGACCTGGCCCGGCACAGGGACATCGCCCCCGGCCGCCTGCTCCCCGACTCGGCGATCGTGGCCGCGGCGAAGGCCCAGCCGCGCACCGTCCCACAGCTGCGCGCCACCCAGGGCTTCCACGGCCGCGCCGCCGGTCGGGAGGCGGCCCGGTGGGTGGCGGCGATCAAGGCCGGTCGGGACCGCGCCGCCGACGGCGACGCCCCGGAGGTGCACCGCCGCGGCCGTGGCGACGGTCCCCCGCAGCCCCGCCTGTGGAAGGACCGCAGCCCGGAGGCCGACGCGCGCCTGCGCACCGCCAAGCCCTGGGTCGCCCGGCACGCCGCCGAGATCGGCATGCCCACCGAGAACCTGCTCACCCCGGACACCCTGCGTCGGATCTGCTGGAACCCGCCGGCGGTCGTGACCCCGGAGTCGGTGGCAGAGGCCCTCGCCGAGCTCGGCGCCCGCCCCTGGCAGGTCGAGCAGACCGCCGCGATCCTCACGGTCTCCTTCCTCAACCCCATGCCGGTCTGAGCGCGGCGCGGATGCGCCGGAAGGTTACCCACGGGTAATGTGACGGACAGGACAGAGGCGAGCGGCCGTCGTCGGAAAGCATGAGACGCGGTACGCCTCCCTCTCTCGCGACGAACAGGAGCCTCATGACCGCGCACACCCCCGCCCCGCTCGAGCAGTTCGAGTCCCTCGCCGCCATGGCGCCGGACGAGGTGCTGACCACCGCCGAGGTGACCGACCACGAGCTGCCCGGCGGCGCCGGCACGCTCGCCCTGCTGACCCTGGACAACGGCGCCGGACCCCGCCGCCCGGCCACCCTCGGCCCGCGCACCCTGCTGGAGCTCGGCCGCGTGGTCGAGGCCCAGGCCCGCCGCGCCGAGGCCGGTGAGATCCAGGCGCTGGCCTACACCGGCGTGGAGGGCACCTTCGCCGCCGGCGCCGACCTGTCCCTGGTGGCCTCCTTCGAGGACACCTCCCGAGGCGCCGACCTCGCGCTGCTCGGCCATGCCGTCTACGACCGCATCAGCGCGTTCCCGGCCCCGACCGTCGCCCTGGTCAACGGCCTCGCCCTCGGCGGCGGCCTGGAGCTGGCTCTCGCCGCGGACCATCGCATCGTGGCCGCCGACGCGAAGGGATTCGGCCTGCCCGAGGTGCGCCTCGGGCTGATCCCCGGCTGGTCTGGCGTCTGGCGCGTCCCGCACCTGATCGGCCCCGAGGCCGCCGTGCAGGTGGTCCTCAAGAATCCGCTGGACAACAACCGTCTGCTCAAGGCCGCCGAGGCCCACGAGCTGGGACTGATGGACCGCATCGTCGACGGCGACCTGATGGAGGCCGGCCTCGAACTGGCGGGCGCCCTGGTCACCGGTGACGAGGCCGTGGCCGCCGAGCTGGCCGCCCACCGCGACCGGGACACCTCGGACGCCGCCTGGGACCGCGCCGTCGAGGCCTTCGCGACGCTCCAGGCCGCCCGCCCCGGCGCCGACCTGCCGGCCCGCAGCCGCCTCGAGCAGCTGTTCGTGGGCGCCCGGACCCGCACACGCGCCGAGTCCGCGCAGGCCGAGGCCGAGGCGCTGTCCGAGCTGATCGCCTCGGACGAGTTCCGCCACACCGTCTACGCGTTCCTCGGCCTGGTCCAGGGCCGGGCGAAGAAGCCGGCCGGCGATCCGGGTGCGGACCGTGCGATGCCGGTGAAGAAGGTCGGCGTGGTCGGTGCGGGCCTGATGGCCGGTCAGCTCGCCCTGCTGTTCGCCCAGCACCTGCAGGTGCCCGTGGTGATGACGGACATGGACGACGAGCGCGTGCAGCGCGGCCTCGCCTTCGTGCAGAAGCAGGTGTCCAAGCAGGTCGAGCGCGGGCGCCTCACCGCCGAGCAGGGCGAGGGGCTGGCCGGCCTGATCAGCGGCTCCACGGACAAGTCCGTCTACGCGGACGCCGACGTGGTCATCGAGGCCGTGTTCGAGGAGCTCGAGGTCAAGCGCACCGTGTTCCGCGAGCTCGAGGGCATCGTCCGCGAGGACGCGATCCTCATGACCAACACCTCCTCCCTGTCCGTGGCCGGCATGGCCGAGGTGCTGGAGCACCCCGAGCGCCTTGTGGGCTTCCACTTCTTCAACCCGGTGGCCCAGATGCCCCTGGTGGAGATCGTCCGCGTGGAGCAGACCACGGACGCCGTGGTGGCCACTGCCTTCGAGCTGTCCCGCCGCCTGCGCAA
The DNA here is from genome assembly GCF_001812555.1 of Micrococcus sp. HMSC067E09. Taxonomy (NCBI): domain Bacteria; kingdom Bacillati; phylum Actinomycetota; class Actinomycetes; order Micrococcales; family Micrococcaceae; genus Micrococcus; species Micrococcus sp. HMSC067E09. Next base: position 108,179 of record NZ_KV809443.1, read on the forward strand.
GACCGGTGTGCTCGTGCACGACGCCGCCGCCTTCGTGGTCAACCGCGTGCTCCTGCGCCTCATGGGCGAGGTCCAGGCCTCCTTCGACGCCGGCACCGACGCCCTCACCGCGGACCACGCGCTCGATCCTCTGGCCATGCCCATGACGCCGTTCACCCTGGCCGCCATGGTGGGTCTGCCCGTGGCCCAGCACGTCTCCGAGTCCCTGGCGGCGGCCTTCGGCGAGGAGCGCTTCCCGGTGTCGAAGAACGTCCAGGCGCTCATCGACGGCGGCAAGACCGCCCTCTGGGCCAAGGACGTCAAGGACCCGGCCGAGGCCGGCGGCGCGACCGGCGAGGCCATCCCCGAGGCCACCGCCGCACTGCTGCGCCAGGGCGAGGACCCGCAGACCGCCGAGCAGCTGCTCGTCCGCGTGCAGGACGCGCTGGCCGAGGAGATCGGCCTGCTGCTGGACGAGGGCGTGGTGGCCGCTCCGGAGGACGTGGACCTGTGCATGATCCTCGGCGCCGGCTGGCCGATGCATCTGGGCGGCATCACCCCGTACCTGGACACGGTGGGCGCCTCCGAGCGCGTCAACGGTCAGCGGTTCCACGCCACCTGAGCCCGCACCGGCTCACCGGCGGACGTCCGCCCTCAGGTGCACGTCGCCGCGCCGCTCAGCGCGGTCTGCGGCGGCGTGCACCGCGGTCGGCGGTGACGCTCAGCGCGGTCGGCCGTGACGCTCAGCGCGGCATGCGGGCGAAGGTGACCAGGTCCTCGGGCAGCCCGTGGAGGGCGGCCTCGTCCGAGTCGACGGGAACGGAGATGGCGCCGGCTCCCCAGTCGGAGCCGGTCAGTGCACCCTCACGCACCCAGTGGATGCCGAGCACGTGGCCCTCGGAGCGCAGCTCGATGCGGTGCGCCGCGGCGCCGTCGCCGCCGGGGGCCGCCTCGACGTCCGTGGGGGCGAGCGCGGCCTCGAGGATCCGTGCGGGGCCCTGCAGCGGTGAGGCCTCCTCCAGGCGCCGGTACGTCAGGGCCTCGCCGGTCTCGCCCACCGTGCGGGCCAGCAGGCCGTCCGCGTAGGAGGGCACGATGTCCGCGTCCAGGCCGGCGCGCTCGCGCTCGATGCGCACGCGCTGGGCGGAGGCGGAGTCCTCGTAGGACAGCTCGGTCCAGGTGGAGCCGTCGGCGGCGAAGTGCACCTGGCACTGGGCCATGAACCGCTCCGGGAGGGACGGGGTCGCGGCGCGCTGCGTGGGTGTCGGCTGGAAGGCGGTGCGGGTGGTCAGCACGCCGTCGGCCAGGTGCCGGTGCAGGAAGCCGCAGTGCTCGCCGCCGAGCAGGAACGCCTCCCAATCTTCGAGCGGGTCGAGCGGGTACAGGCCGGGGGTCTTCGGGGAACTCACGTGTCCCATCCTGTCAGAACTGCGGGTTCTCCTCGCGACACCTGGGACAATGGGATCCATGAGCAACGAGGACACCACCCCCATCGCCACCGAAGGCTGTGCCTGCTCGAACCGTCGCGCCGTCCTGCGCGGTTCCCTGGCCGCCGCGGCGGCCGGCGCCGGCTCGCTGGCCCTGTCCGGCTGCACCCAGCAGCTGAAGGAGGAGAACGCCGCGCAGAAGCACCACACCGGCGGCGACTTCACCGAGGTCATGGCCTCGGCCGACCTGCCCGTGGGCAAGTCCACGCAGCTGGACGTGGACGGCCGCACCCTGCTGCTGCACCGCGAGGACGAGGACAACGTCACCGCATACTCCAACGTCTGCACCCACCAGGGCTGCGCCGTGGAGATCACCGAGCGCGACGGCCAGACCACCTACGGCTGCCCGTGCCACGGCTCCCACTTCGACCCGGTGACCGGCAAGCCCTACGGCGGGCCGGCGAAGAAGCCGCTCACCGACTTCCAGGCGCGCGTGGACGGAGAGCAGATCCTGGTCAAGCTCTGACCCGCCCCCACCACCGGCTCCACGACGACGGCCGCCCACCTGGTGAGGTGGGCGGCCGTCGGCCTGTGGTCAGGCGCTCGGGTCGGCACGGGGCGATCCGATGTCAGGTGTGACGGAACGACCGGCACCGACAGGCGGAGGGACGGATTCCGTGGCGCGGGCCCGGCCACTCGACCGTTTCCCGAACGAAAGTGTCCCAGGACGCGACCGTTTCCCGAACGAAAGTGTTCCAGGACGCGACTGTTTCCCGAACGAAAGTGTCCCGGGACGCGACTGTTTCCCGAACGAAAGTGCCTCACTCCTGGGCGCCATAGCGGCGGGAGCCGGGGACCGAGGGGTCTGGGCCGGCGCCGTACCGGCGCGGGGCGGCGACCTTCGGCGAGCGGGCCGGCGGGAGCAGCGGGGCGGCGTTCGAGTTCGGGTCCCAGTCGGGCTGTTCGGCGCGGCGGGCCGGATAGTGGCGGTACCGCCACCACAGCCACGCCAGCGAGCCGAGGCCCGGCAGGCAGACGATCGCCAGCACCCAGGGCACACGACGGCGCTCGTCCAGGGGCGAGCGGGACAGGGTCACCAGGCCGACGAGGAAGAGCACGCCGACCACGATCGACGCCGTCCACCACCAGGTCTGCGGCGAGGACAGCACGGACAGCAGGGACACAGCGCTCAGAACAGTGCGACGCGGGGCACCGCCGGGAAGATCTCGTCCAGCGCGGCGAGGTCCTCCTGGGTGGGCTCCCAGTCGGCGGCACGGACGTTCTGCCCGATCTGCTCCGGGCGGGTGGCGCCGGCGATCACCGAGGCCACCGGCCCCTGCGCGGCGAGCCAGCCGAGGGCGACCTGCACCTCGGTGAGGTCGCGCTCCCGCGCGAAGGCGCCGAACGCCGCGAGCTGCTCGCGGTCGGCGTCCTCCACGAGGTTCTGACGCACGTGGGACAGGCGCGAGCCGGCCGGGGCACGCCCGTCCGAGTACTTGCCGGTGAGCAGGCCGTTGGCCAGGGGGAAGTACGGGAACACGCCGAGGCCGAACTCCTCGGCGGCCGGGACGACCTCCTGCTCGGCGCGGCGGTCCAGCAGGTTGTAGTGGTTCTGCGCGGAGACGAACCGCTCGGTGCCGAGCTCGCGGGCCACGTACTCGGCCTGCGCGATCTGCCAGCCGCAGCGGTTGGAGTGGCCGATGTAGCGGACCTTTCCGGCCCGGACGAGGTCGTCCAGGGCGGCCAGGGTCTCGTCGATCGGGGTCTGGGGGTCCGGGGTGTGGAACTGGTAGAGGTCGATCCAGTCCGTGCCGAGGCGGCGCAGGGAGGCCTCCACGGCGCGCACGATGTATGCGCGGGAGCCGCGGGCGCCGAAGTCCGGGCCGTTGGCGCCGTCCATGTCCATGCCGAACTTCGTGCCCAGCACGATCTTGTCGCGGTCCGCGCCGAGCGCCTTGCCGAGGCGCTCCTCGGACAGCCCCGGGGTGGCCCCGTACATGTCCGCGACGTCGAAGAAGGTGATGCCGTGGTCGATCGCGGCCCGCACCACGGCATCGGTCCCGGCCTGGGACTCGGTGGCGGTGCCGGCGCGGCCGAGGTTGTTGCACCCCAGGCCGATCACGGAGACGGTCAGGCCGGAGTTGCCCACTCGACGGGTCTGCATGGCTCAGGCGTCCTTTCCGGCGTCTGCGGACGCCGTGCGGTCCTCGAGGACCTCGATCTTGTTCGGCTGGACCCCGTGTGCGCGCTTAGCGGCGAACGGGATCTCCTTCGCGGCCCGGCCGGCGTGCGGGGTGCGCACGCGCAGCTCGAGACGGCCCTCGGCCTCCGCGACGTCCACGACCTCGCCCAGTCCGCGCCAGGCGAGCCGGTGGGTGATCTCCCCGGCCAGGGTCTGGCCGTGGCGGCGCTCGATGTCCGTGGCGGCGCGTCCGCGCAGGCGGTAGGCCACCACCAGGTCCGTGAGGGCGGACTCGTCGAGCTCGGCGAAGCCGTCCTCGGCGCACTGGGCGGCGAAGGCCTCGAGCAGCTCCTCGCCGGCGGCGTCGTCGGCGACCTCCTCCTCGTTCACGGTGCCGGGCTGACCGACCCTGCCGTGGTGGACCACGACCACGCCGGAACCCGGGACGCACCAGGCCTCGCGGTACTCGAACAGGCGCGAGCCGTCCTCGGCGGTCGTCGCGCGGTAGCAGCGGACGATGCTCATGCCTTCTTCCCCCGGGTGGAGTCGGCGGCCTGAGAGGAGGTCCGGCCCGAGGCGGCGGTCGAGCCGGAGCCGGCCGCGCCGCCGTCGTGACTGCCCTCCAGCAGCGGCAGGCCGCCGGTGCAGGGGTCCGCGGAGCGGGCATACGGGACCTTGGAGCCGAGCACCTGGGCGACGGTGTCCCGGGTGATCTGCTGGGCGGTCAGGCCCACCCGCCCCAGGACCTGGGCACGGGTGCCCTGCGCGAGGAACTCCACCGGCAGGCCGACCTCGTTCAGGGCGGTGTCCACCCCTGCGGCGCGCATGACCTGGCGGATGCGGGAACCCACGCCGCCTGCCTTCACACCGTCCTCGAGGCACACCACGATGCGGTGCGCCGCGGCGAGCTCCACCACGGAGTCGGCCACCGGCAGCACCCAGCGCGGGTCCACCACGGTGGCGGAGATGCCCTGCTGGGACAGCCGGCGGGCCACGTCCAGGCCGAGCTCGGCGAAGGAGCCGACGGCCACGATCAGCACGTCGCGCTCGGCGCCGGGGACGTCCGAGGCCTCGCCCAGGCGGGCCAGCACGTCGGTGCCGTCGGCCAGGCGCTCCACGGCCTCGACCGGCTCGCCCACGGACCCCTTGGCGAAGCGCACCACGGTGGGCGCGTCCTCGACGGCCACGGCCTCGCGCAGCTCCTCACGGAGGCGGTCGGCGTCGCGCGGGGCGGCCATGCGCAGGCCCGGGACGGACTGCAGCAGGGCCATGTCCCACATGCCGTGGTGGCTGGGGCCGTCCGGGCCGGTGACGCCCGCGCGGTCCAGCACGAACGTCACGCCGGCGCGGTGCAGGCCCACGTCCATGAGCATCTGGTCATAGGCGCGGTTCAGGAAGGTCGCGTAGATGGCGACCACCGGGTGCAGGCCGCCGAACGCCATGCCGGCGGCCGATGTGGTGGCATGCTGCTCGGCGATGCCGACGTCGAACACGCGCTCCGGGAAGCGGGCCGCCATCGGGCCGAGTCCCACCGGGTTCTGCATCGCCGCGGTGATGCCGACGATGTCCTTCCGCTCCTCGGCCAGGGCGACCATCTCCTCCCCGAACACCGAGGTCCAGGACGGCGCCGACGCGGCACCGAGCGCCTCGCCGGTGACCGGGTCGATCTGACCGACGGCGTGGAACTGGTCGTCCATGTGGGCCAGCGCCGGGGCGTAGCCGTGGCCCTTCTCCGTCATGGCGTGCACCAGCACCGGTCCCCCGTAGGCGTCCGCATCCCGGAGGGCATCCTCCATCTCCTGGAGGTCGTGGCCGTCCACCGGGCCGATGTACTTCACGCCGAGGTCCTCGAACAGGCCCTGCGGGGCCCACAGGTCCTTCAGGCCCTTCTTCGCCGCGTGCAGGCTGCGGTAGACCACGTCGCCCGGGGCGCCGGCCGACTTCAGCCGGCCCTTCATCGAGTCCAGGGTCTGCTCGTAGCGGCGGTGCGTGCGGACCTTGTCCAGCACGCTGCGGCGCAGGCCGGTGAGGTGGTTGGCGATGCCGCCGACGGTCGGGGCATAGGAGCGGCCGTTGTCGTTGACCACGATCACCACGCGGCGGTCCTTGTCCGCGGCGATGTTGTTCACCGCCTCCCAGGCCATGCCGCCGGTGAGCGCGCCGTCGCCGATCACCGCGACGACCGTGCGGTCACCCTGCCCGGTCAGCTTCCAGGCGCGGGAGATGCCGTCAGCCCAGGACAGCGAGGACGAGGCGTGCGAGGACTCCACCACGTCATGCTCGGACTCGGCCCGATCGCCGTAGCCGGTGAGGCCTCCCTCCTGGCGCAGCCGGGAGAAGTCCTGGCGACCGGTGAGCAGCTTGTGCACGTAGGACTGGTGGCCCGTGTCGAACACGACCGCGTCCCGCGGCGAGTCGAACACGCGGTGGATGGCCATCGTCATCTCGACCACGCCCAGGTTCGGGCCGAGGTGCCCGCCGGTCTGGGAGACGTGGGTGATGAGGAACTGGCGGATCTCCTCCGCCAGCGCGGCCAACTGGTCCTCTGTGAGGGCCGACAGGTCCGCCGGGCAGGCGATCTGCGGCAGCAGCGGGGCGCCGGGTCTCGTGGGGGGCAGATGTTCCATGGTCCGTCCAGCGTACTCCGCAGGTGCGCATCCGGGCGGGACGCGGGCGGGCTCCGTGGATCAGGCCTTCGCGGCGATCTGACGGAGCACGTACTGAGACATGCTTCGCTCTGCCTGGCGATAGTTGCACAGCTTCCGTCGGCTCTCAGGATCCCTGTCTCGATGGGACGCCCGACGATGCAACCGTACAAGACCAATTTCTCTTGGGTGATCGGCGGTACTGGGATCGTCTTCTCACCACGGTGATGTTCACGAGACGACGCAGCCGATCCCGTCACGACGGCGAGCGAGGTGAGCCCGTCCGTTCGGGCCTCGATTCCATCTGCGACCAGAGCAGCCGAGCCGATGTTCTCCATCGCAGCCTCAGCGCTGCCACCCCGGGTCGATGGGATCTTGGCCGGGCGATTCCACGCCCGCCGATCGACATTCACTTGATACCCTGGGGGGGTATAGCGTTGACTGGACCAGAACGAACAGGAGACTTCATGCGCAAGCACCTCATGACCACCGTCGCCGCAGGAGTGCTCGGAGGAGCGCTCGTGCTCACCGGCTGCAGCACCGACGGAGACCAGGACCAAGCGACCCCCTCGTCGACCAGCCAGCACGAGGGCCACGGAAGCAGCGGCAGTAGCTCTGACAGCGGCGGGATGGAGCATCCGATGGACGGCGGCCCCGCCCCCGAGGGCATCGAGACGGCCGCGTCACCCACATACCCGGTCGGCACCGAGGTCACGCTCACCGCCGACCATATGGAGGGCATGGACGGTGCGAACGCGACGATCGCCGGCGCGTACGACACGTACACCTATGCGGTGGACTTCACGCCGTCCGCAGGCGGGGAGCCGGTCAAGGATCACAAGTGGGTCGTCCAGCAGGAGATCAAGGACGCCGGAGATGAACGTCTGGCCGACGGCACCGAGGTCACTCTCGAGGCCGAACACATGGAAGGCATGAAGGGCGCGAAGGCGACCATCGCCTCCTCCACCGAGGAGACCGTCTACATGGTCGATTACGAGTCCGACGGCATGACGATGACCAACCACAAGTGGGTCGTCGAGAGCGAGCTCAAGCCGGCCTCCTGAGCCGATCGCGGCGGGCGCGCTGAAGGTCCGCGGCGAAATACGACCCGATCGAAGGAAAGATCGGGGAATCACGAAGGGAAGCGAAGAGCATGACGGACCCGACCACGCATCACCATGACCACGCCGGCGTCGCGACCACCGAGTCCGGCCACCGTGACGACTCGCGCGCCGAGAACGAAGACCACACCATGGAACACGGTGACCACGCCGGGCACGGTCATCACGGCGGTGGTCACGCGGGCCACGGCGACCACGTCGGCCAGTTCCGGCGGCTGTTCTGGATCAACCTGATCATCGCCATCCCGGTGGTCGCGTTCTCCCCCATGTTCGCCATGCTCCTGGGCTACTCGGTCCCCAGCTGGGCGGGCTGGGTCGCCGCAGTCCTCGGCTCCGTCATGTACGCCTGGGGCGGCACCCCGTTCCTCACCGGTGCTGTCAGCGAGCTGAAAAGCCGCCAGCCGGGGATGATGCTGCTCATCGCGCTCGGCATCACCGTAGCGTTCCTCGCCTCCTGGGCCGCCACTGTCGGTCTCGTCCACCCCGAGCTCGAGTTCTGGTGGGAGTTGGCGCTGCTGATCGTCATCATGCTGCTGGGCCACTGGATCGAGATGCGCTCACTGGCACAGACCACCTCGGCGTTGGACTCCCTCGCCGCGCTGCTCCCTGACGAGGCTGAGCGTATAGAGGGAGACGACGTCGTCAAGGTCGACCCGGCAGAGCTGCGCGTCGGCGACGTCGTCATCGTCCGGCCCGGCGGCAGCGTCCCCGCCGACGGCACCATCGTCGACGGCCGCGCCGACATGGACGAGTCCATGATCACCGGCGAATCACACCCCGTCGCCCGCGGCGAGGGCGAGAACGTCACCGCCGGCACCGTGGCCACCGACTCCGGCCTGCGCGTAGAGATCACCGCCACCGGCGACGACACGGCACTGGCGGGCATCAACAGGCTCGTCGCCGAGGCGCAGGGCTCATCCTCCCGTGCCCAGCGCATCGCCGACCGGGCTGCGGCCCTGCTGTTCTGGTTCGCCCTCGGAGCTGCGCTGATCACCGCCGTCGTCTGGACGCTCTTCGGGCTCCCCGACGACGCGGTCGTTCGCACCATCACTGTCCTCGTCATCGCCTGCCCCCATGCGCTGGGTCTGGCGATCCCTCTGGTCGTGTCCATCGCCACCGAGCGCGCCGCCCGCGGCGGCGTCCTAATCAAGGACCGCCTCGCACTGGAGTCCATGCGCCAGGTCGACGCGGTGCTCTTCGACAAGACCGGCACCCTGACCAAGGGCGAGCCCACCGTCACCGGCGTGGAGCCGACCGGCGGCCTGAATGCCGAACAGCTCCTCGCCCTGGCCGCCTCCGCCGAGGCCGACAGTGAGCACCCCCTCGCCCGGTCCATCGTCACCGCCGCCAAGGAGAAGGGCCTCGCCGTCGAACCGGCCAGCGGGTTCACCTCCTCCCCGGCGGTCGGCGTCACCGCGACGGTGGCCGACCATGAGATCCGCGTCGGCGGACCCCGTCTGCTCGAGGAGACCGGCCAGGACGAGATCGGTCTCGCCGACGAATGGCGGGCAGAGGGTGCGATCATCCTGCACGTCCTCCGCGACGGCGAGGTCATCGGCGGTCTCAAGCTCGCCGACGAGGTTCGCCCAGAGTCCCGCGACGCCGTCGATGCGCTCCATCAGCTCGGCGTCGAGGTCGTCATGATCACCGGCGACGCTGAAGCCGTGGCGAACGAGGTGGGAAGAGAGCTCGGCATCGACCGGATCTTCGCCGGCGTCCGCCCCGAGGACAAATCCGCCAAGGTCGACCAGCTGCAGAAGGAGGGCAAGAAGGTCGCCATGGTCGGCGACGGCGTCAACGACGCCCCTGCCCTGGCCCAGGCTGACGTCGGCATCGCCATCGGGGCCGGCACCGACGTCGCCATCGCCTCTGCAGGTGTCATCCTCGCCAGCTCCGACCCGCGTAGCGTGCTCTCGGTGATCCAGCTCTCCCGTGCCGCATACCGTAAGATGAGGCAAAACCTGTGGTGGGCTGCAGGGTACAACTTGATCTCTGTGCCGCTCGCGGCTGGCGTGCTCGCGCCCGTCGGCTTCGTCATGCCGATGTCAGTAGGTGCGATCCTGATGTCGACCTCCACCGTCGTCGTCGCGCTCAACGCCCAGCTGCTGCGTCGCATCGACCTCGCCCCAGCTGCCAGCACCCGCTCCGTCCTGGAGCACCAGAAGTGAAGGACACACCCGTGACCACTGAAACTGCAGCCGATGAGACCGGTACCGACACCGGAGCCCATCGGCACGGCTACATCAGTGACAAGGACCGCTACCGCAACCGCATGAAGCGTATCGAAGGCCAAGCCCGCGGCATCACGAAGATGATCGACGACGAAAAGTACTGCATCGACATCCTCACCCAGGTTTCGGCCCTCACCCGCGCCCTGCAAGGAGTGGCGACCGGTCTGCTCGATGACCACCTCAAGCACTGCGTGCTCGACGCCGCCAAGAAAGGCGATGAAGACGCGGCCATCGCCAAGATCCAGGAGGCCAGCGACGCCATCAATCGCCTCGTGCGCTCCTGACACCATCCGATGTCGTCAACACAGGGTGCCTCGGACCGGTTGGCCCCAGATCAGGACAAGGCTCTTGATGTCTCCGGGGGGCGTGCGTCGCACGTCGGCGAACCCGTGGCACCGGCGATCTCGAATGCTTTCGGTCTCACCTGACGACATGAACACGTTCACCTGAGAAAAGAGTTGGACATGCCACTTGCCATTGTTGCTCCGATCCAGTCCTCCAGGATCCGCCTGAGAATCTGCGCGGCCTTGACCGGTCTGGCGACCGGCGCCGTCCTCCTGCTCAGCGGCTGTGCTGATGCGGAACCGTCCGCTGATCCAGGATCCGATCACTCACTGGTGGTCGAGCACAATCTAGACGGATTGAATGCTCGCGAGATCATCGAGCGCCTCGACTCAACGAAGGTGACAGATCGCTCGTCTGAATTCATCGCTTCGATTGAACCGGACCAGCTTGTACTGACCGACGATCAGAACAATCAGACCACCGTGCCGATGCCAGAAGACGAGTTCTACGTCTCTATCGCCCCGTATCGCAGCCAGACTCACGAATGCTACTTCCACAGCCTCACGACTTGCCGCGGCGAGCTCGCCAATACTGACGTCCACGTCACCGTGGTCGAGGCGACGTCCGGGGAAACCATCTTCGATGAAGCGCTGACGACGTACGACAACGGATTCGTCGGGGTCTGGCTGCCGCGTGGAATTGACGCTACTCTCACTGTCTCAGCTGAAGGCCGCACCGCGAAAAAGGCCATCTCGACCCACCCCGACGACCCCACCTGCTTGACCGGTCTTCAGCTAGTGTGAAGCACCCTGGGTTTGGTTCCGAGTCTCAGTAAGGAGAATCGGAGTATGCCCAAGAAGTTCAGCCCCGAGTTCAAGACCCGCGCCCTGGAGCTCATCGAGGATGAGGATCCAGGCCGAGCAGTGCTCCGGCCGCGTCGCCTGCACCGCCGTGGCTGAGGCCCTCGGCGGGATCTCACCCCACACACTGCGGAACTGGTGGAAGCAAGCCCGCATCGATCGCGACAAGGCCCCCGGTGTGGGCACCGATGAGTCAGAGGAGATGCGCCGGCTGCGCCGGGAGAACCTCGAACTGCGTCGTGCCAAGGAGATCCTGCGCAAGGCCTTGGCTTTTTTCACAGCGGAGCTCGAGGAGCTCAAGCGGATCCACGCGGAGAACGACAGCATCTACGGGGTGCGGAAGAGGCACCACGCCATGGCCTGTACCGGCTGGCAGATCGGCCGGGACCACGTCGCGCGCCTCATGCGGGCCGCCGGCCTTCAGGCCGTGCGGCGGGGCCACAGGCCGATCACCACGCGCCCCGCGAGGGAGCCGGATACCCGCTCAGACGTCGTCGGACAGCGCTTCGCCGCCGAACGTCCTCACCAGTTGTGGGTCGCTGACATCACCTACGTCAGGATCCTGGCCGGGTTCTGCTTGAGTCGTGTTCGTCACGGATGTATTCACTCGCCGGATCGCTGGGTGGGCCGTCTCGGCCAGTCTGCATACCCAGGGGCTGCCGCTGCTGGCCCTTGAACATGCTCTCCTGAGCACTGGTGCCAGCCGTGGCCGCCAAGGCCTGATCCACCCCTCGGGCCGAGGCGCCCAGTACGTCGGCTTGGCCTGCTCCGACGCGCTCACCACCACCGGGGTGAGTGCCTGGGTGGGCACCGTGGGCGACTGGTATGACAACGCCCTCTCGGAGACCGTGAACGGGCTCTATAAGGTAAGAGCTCGGCCATTCCACGCGGCTCTGGGAGTCGACCGAGGCTGTCGAGCTGGCCACGATGGATTGGGTGCACTGGTGGAACACCGCCCACCTGCACGAGGCCCTTGGCTACCGCACTCCCGCACAGGTCGAGGAGGCCTACACTCACGACCGAGATGTAGCGCCCTTTGCGTCCTGACCTCGGAACGAAATCCAGGGCGCTTCACGCCTGGCCCAACGGTGAGCCGGGCTCTGAACTCGGCAGATGAGGAGCGGTCGTGCACCGGTGTGGACCCGGCACCCACGACGACGGCGGCCCGCCG